>JAFWRL010000158.1 GCA_017520105.1 Fibrobacter sp. | reverse complement strand
CGGCGTGAACGCACCGAACATTCTGCACACGAATACCTTGTCCGAAAACATGGCGAACGTGGAACAGAAAATGCGTAAGGACGTCATCATCGCGAATCCGCCCTTCGGTGGCAAGGAACGCGCCGAGGTCCAGCAGAATTTCTCCATCAAGACAAGTGAAACTGCCTACCTCTTTATGCAGTATTTTGTCAAGTTGCTCAAGGCGGGCGGCCGCGCGGGCATCGTCATCAAGAACACATTCCTTTCGAACACCGACAACGCTTCGGTCATGTTGCGCAAGGAACTCCTGGAAAACTGCGACCTGCACACGATTCTCGATTTGCCGAGCGGCGTGTTTACGGGTGCAGGCGTAAAGACCGTCGTGCTCTTCTTCGAGAAAGGTCGCCCCACCGAAAAAATCTGGTACTACCAGCCGGACTTTGGCCGCAACCTGGGCAAGACGAACCCGCTTACCGAAGATGACCTTGCGGAATTCGTGAAGTTGCAGAAGAAAAAGACCGACAGCGAAAAATCGTGGACCGTGAACGTCAAGGATTTGAACCCCGAAACATACGACCTCTCGGTGAAAAATCCCAACAAGAAAACCGAAGTCGAACTCCGCGATGCTAAAACCATCATCAAGGAAATGCAGAAACTCAACAAGGAAAACGAAAAGATCTTGGAGACTTTGTTAATATGATGGGGGAAGTCTCCCCCTCGCTATCTTTCGGCAGTAAGGCAGAGAAAAGGTCCCTGAGCCTGCCGAAGGGCCGCTACCCCCTCGCCTAGGGGCTCTGCCCCTAAAACCCCGAACCGCAGAGGAAAAACGGTAACGTCATTGCGAGCTATGCGAAACAATCCAGTGATTACAAAGAACTGTATTTGGAGAATGTTATGAGCAAATGGGAATGGAAGAAACTTGGTGAAG
The DNA here is from genome assembly GCA_017520105.1 of Fibrobacter sp. The sequence continues at coordinate 2,488 of JAFWRL010000158.1, read as the reverse complement.
TTGCAAAAATTTATAACGGCAACAGCATAAATGCTAATGTAAAAAAGGAACGATACTCAAATGTAGAATCGGGATTTCCTTTTATCGCAACAAAAGATGTTGGTAATGATTCTGAAGTTGATTACGAAAATGGAATTAGAATACCTTTTGAGGAAGCCGGATTTAAAGTCGCAAGAAAGGATACTGTTTTAATATGTGCAGAAGGTGGTAGTGCAGGAAAAAAGAAATGTATTTTAAATGAAGATGTTTGCTTTGGAAACAAGCTATTTGCAATTGATTATAATAGAGAAAAACTAATTGGAAAATTTGTTTTTTATTACACTTTTGAACAATCTTTCACTGATGAGTTTCAAAAACTTTTATCGGGTATAATTGGTGGTGTCAGTTCTGCAAAATTTAAGGAAATTCAAATTCCCATTCCCCCTCTTTCGGAGCAGAAACGCATAGTCAAATTCCTTGACGAAGAATTCTCGAAAATAGACACGCTCAAAACAAACGCCGAAACCAACCTCAAAAACGCCAAGGAACTATTTGAATCCGCCCTTGAAAAAGAACTGAATCCACTATCACGTCATTCTGAGCGTAGCGAAGAATCCAGTGCAGAATTGCCCTCCGGCTGGGAATGGAAAAAACTTGGTGATTTATTTAAAATGGTGAGGGGTCCCTTTGGTGGTTCGCTAAAGAAAGAGTGTTTTAAAAAAGAGGGGCATCCTGTCTATGAACAACAGAATGCGATTTATTCCAAATTTGAGTTTAGGTATTTCATAGATGACAAGAAATTTGAAGAAATGTCAAGATTTCGTGTTGAACCAGGTGATTTTATTATGAGCTGTTCTGGCACAATGGGAAAAGTTGCGATTGTGCCGCCTGAATCGTCGGTAGGAATTATTAACCAGGCGTTATTAAAGATGAGTCCTCAGAAAGGGATAATCTCTACCTATGCAAAATATTATATGATGAAATCTTCGTTTGTTGATAGCCTGTTAAAAAATGCACAAGGAGTTGCTATAAAAAATGTTGCTGCAGTAAAAGAGCTGAAACTTATTCCATTTGCCCTCCCGCCTCTTTCCGTCCAGAAAGAAATCGTCGCCCGCCTAGACAAACTCTCCGAGAACGTCAAGCGCCTCGAAGCAAACTACAAGCAAATCATCGCCGACTGCGATGAACTCAAAAAATCAATCCTGAAGAAAACTTTCGAGGGGGAATCTTAATATAGATTGCTTCGTCGCGTAGCTTCTCGCAATGACGCTGTCCTAACCACTAATCACTAACCACTGCCCACTAGATTATGAACGAGTCCGATACCAGAAGAAAGAAGATTGACCCCAAGCTGAAAGAAGCCTTGTGGGAAGTGACGCCGGACAGCGCCATTTATACGGAGCAGTCCGCTTACGAGATTGCTCCGGGTCGAATCGGCCATGCCGAACGCAATCCCAAGAAGATTGACTATCTTCTGGTTTACAAGGGCATCAAGATTGCGATTGTCGAGGCGAAAAAGGACGAACTCGATGTAAGCGAGGGAGTGCCGCAAGCCAAGGAATATGCGGAACGCATGAACATCCGCTTCACTTATTCCTGCAACGGCGATAAAATCTGGGCAATCGACATGCAGACGGGTGAGGAAGGCTTTGTCAATGCTTTTCCGACACCGCAGGAACTCTGGAATCAGCTTTATCCTGAAAAAAATCCGCTCCGCGACAAACTGAATGCAGTTCCGTTCAACAGGGATGGCGGCAAGTCTCCTCGCTACTATCAGGAAATCGCCGTCAATAACGTCATGGATGCCATCTCCCGAAAGCAGGAACGCGTCTTGCTCACGCTTGCTACGGGAACGGGCAAAACCTACATCGCTTTTCAAATCTGCTGGAAAATTTTCAAGGCGCACTGGAATGTCGATGGAACGGAACGCTTGCCGCGCATCTTGTTCCTTGCCGACCGCAATATTCTCTCGAATCAGGCTCTCAATGATTTCGGACAATTTGACGAAAATGCCATGTGCCGCATTACGCCGGATTCTATCGCCAAATCAAAAGGCGTGCCCAAGGGGCCGAGCATCTATTTCAGCATTTTCCAGACGATGATGACCTCGTTGAATGGAAAATTCGTTTATGAAAATTACCCCGAAGATTTCTTTGACCTTATCATCATCGATGAATGCCATCGCGGTGCCGCTAACGACGAAAGCCGCTGGCGTGATATTTTGGAGTATTTCCAGCGGGCGTATCACTTGGGCCTGACCGCGACACCCAAGAAAAATGAAAACGCCAATACCTACGAGTATTTCGGAAAGCCAGTCTATGTGTATTCGCTGAAACAGGGAATCGAAGACGGCTTCTTGACGCCTTATCGCGTCCGGATTTCTTCTAGCAATATTGACAACTACATCTACGATCCCGAAGACGATGTAGAAAGCGGCGAAATTGACCCGAATAAAATTTATACGGAAACGGATTTTTATCACGGCAATATCAAGATTCGCGAACGCGAT
>JAFWRL010000157.1 GCA_017520105.1 Fibrobacter sp. | reverse complement strand
CGTATAGATTAACAGGGAATATAAAAGTCCCGCCCTTCTGCGATTTCGGGAACACCCAACGAGTTATTGATTTTCTGATTTCTTCACTAAACCGAACCGTCGATGATTTAATCTCGATATTTTCGACTTCACCACTTGGAGTAATCTTCACCTCAAAAACAATTTTTCCTTCAAATTCCTTTGTACGTTTAGCGCGATACTTTACATTTGTATAAAGATTCTTATTGCAGATATGGCGTATGCTCGGCGAACGCTGTCGGAATACTTTCATAAAATATTCAACATCAATGTCGTTATCCTTCCCTGCGACAACATCCTCTTCAGTCAATTCTTTGACAAGGCAACGAGGAACAGGCTTGGGCTGATGAATTTCGCGAGGACCATCCGGCATAATAATCTCACGGGGAGGCCGAACTCCATAAAGAGCAACAGCTCGACCCATATCTTCTTCGACAACACCATACAAAGCCCGAATCATACCCATTTCGGATTTTACTTTGGCTATGCGGACCGCTTTTTTCAATAGCGAGTCCTTGGGTTGTTCCGGAACAGCAAAGCTATCCGACGCAGAGGATTCAGCAATATCGCTTGCCGACGCAACCGAATCTACAACCGCAGAATCTTCCGCCGGGAATTCAGCTTTTTCCAAAATCCGTGCTTTCGGGGCATCTATAACCTGAGGTAATTCCGCCTTGACATTTTTCAGCGCTACAGCGTCATCTTCTTTTTTTTCGGAATCGTTGCAACCGGCCCACAACACAGCTGCGGTCATGAGTGCAATCTTGCTAAAACATTTGCTAAAGAACTTTGCCATGATTAAAAGTGGTTAGTAGTGTTAAGAGTTTTGGGAGTGTCGCAACGAATACAAACGAATGATAACAGCAACGGTCGCCCCGATTAAACACATGAACATATCCGTCTGCGTATCCCAAATGTAGCCTTGCGTCCCCAAGAACGCTTCCGTATCCGTCGGGTTACTGAGCGATGCAAGCCATTCGATAATTTCGTACAAAGCAGAAATCGCCTCGGCTACGCACACCGACAAGAACCCCGTCCAGCCCGCTGTCTTGAGCGGAGTCGTGCGGCGCAAAAGTTCTATCATCAAAAGCGCCGGCGTAACGCCCTGCATCAAATGCCCGATTTTATCGTAGTTGTTGCGCGTCCAGCCGAACCAGTCCTGCATCCAGAATCCAAGTGGAACATTCGCATACGAATAATGCGCCCCCAGCAAAAGCACCGCCATATGGAACGCAAGCACCACATAAAGGAACGTAGGCAACCGAAATTTCCGGTATGTAAAAACAAGAACAAACAGTCCGACAATCGCAGGCGCCGCCTCAAGAATCCAGGTGAGATAAGTATCCTCGACCCCGACAACAGACCAAAGCGTCGTCAGGAGAACAAAGGCTAGCAAAAGCAGATGTGATTTAGCGATATTATTCATACTCAGAAAATACAAAAAAATCACTCCACGCCGTAATGCGTTTTCATCATTGCCGCTACTTCGGGAAAGACGCGTTCATCCACAACAAAAGACCCTCGGTCTTTCTTGAAAAAGAACTTCAAAGCGCCCTTTTCATCGCGCTTAGTCTTTTGCAGTTCCGACTTGTCGAACGAGAACGCCTTTTCTCCGAAACGGGTGCAAAGCACAAACTTGTCCTTGTACCACCGGATTTCGAAAACATCACTCAAATGATAAAATGCACAGATAAGGACTATGGCGGCAAATAAAAAAGCGAACGCAGCATAGCCCAAGTCCGAAACCAAAATATTACCAAGACCTAAAAATATATTGAAAATAAAGGCTACGACATACCAGCCCATGGCGACGGGGCGCTTCAGCGGTTTGAATTCCGCGTAAACCGAACCATTTTCGCCCAACACAAGGTCTTTCGGATTTAACTCGTCGTAAATTCTGCACAACATCTTTGTAACTTCTGGAAACGCCTTTTCACGAAGTACAAAAATCCATTTTCCTTTTTTCAGGCAAACGCTAAAGCCTTTGTCGTCTTCGTATCCAAACTCCGCAAACACCGATTTATCAAACGAGAGTTCCGTTTCTCCATAGAGTGTCTTTAAAACGAATTTATCCTTATACCATTTTACGGCAAGAACCGTTCTTGACAAAACGAAAATATAAAAGGCAAAACACCCACTCACAAGCAATAACGGCCACAAAGACTTCTGCTCTTCGACAAAGAACATCGCCGCAAAAAACAAAAATGGACCAAGACAGAAGAGCATTCCCACAACGGTTTTAACAAATTCAAACTTGGCAATTTTAAACACAACATAACCAGAGGTTCTTTGGGCAAAGTCCACCTCATCGGAATGCTCAAGATAATCAAAGCCGTTTATTTCACCCTGATTCCGTTTCTGGACAGAACCTACTTTACATTCGGCTTCCTCGACGCGACCATAATTCGGATTCGGCGCATCGCACCACAAGCAACACTGCATGTCATCTTCGTATTCTTCACCGCATTTCGGACAAATCATGAAATTCTCCTACAACGAGAAATATCCATAAAAAACTATTTATGCAGCAGTAATTTATTGTTCCCTTGAAGGCCGTCGTTGTCAAAACGGACGGTGGGATTCTTGCCGCTCTTGTAGGCATCTTCGCTCTCGTAGAGGGAGAGCGCCACCGTTACGCCCGACTGGGTTGCAAGATTTGCCTCGCCCGCCGGAACATCACCGCTGAACGAGAATTCCTGCGAAGCGCCGTCCTTGAAGGAAGCCTTCGGAATGCGAACAGTCTCACCAATCTGCGCGAGGGACTTGCCGGTGCTATCCACGAACTCTGCCACCAGATACACATCGAAGAAGCAAGGCGCCACGCCGGTGTTCTTGACAGAGATGTTCAATGTATTCGTTGCAACATTGCCAGCAGCCGTGTCGGCAGATTTTCCTGCAGTTGATGCCGCATTATCAGCCCCCGCGATCGTCAGCAACTCCGCTCGCGTCACGGTAAAATTGTACCCGATGACTTTGCTCATGGAATCGGCCAGCGCCTTGTTGTCCTTGTAGAAATAGTAGCCGCAGTCGTTGTCCTGGTCCAGAACGTAGTAGGTCAGGTGCGCCGTGGTAATCGCATCCACCCAGCGTTCCGCAGTCCACTTCTGGGTGCCTCCGGGAATCAGGTCGTCATTGGCCAGCATCGTCCTGTAACCGGCGATGTTCTCGGCGATGGTCGGGAGGTTCGCATTGTACGCCCGCAGCAAGGTATCGGGCCTGCCGGGAATGCCGATGAACCCATTGTCGCGCTTGGTAATGCCGAGGTTGAGCGCATGCGTATAGACATCGCCAAAACCGTTGGATGGCAGCACCAGCTGGGTCTTCTTGAACACGGACGCATAATAGTCCAGCATATCCTTCAACACCGGGTCAGCGGGAATCACGCTCCCCAACATGTGCGAGGTGTGCCATTCGCCCCATTCGCCAAAAGTGCGGACATCGATGTATTCGATACGCGGGTCGCCATCATATTTTTCGGCCAGGGCCTTCGCAAACTCCTTCGCCGCCCAGATATAGATGGAATCGTCCCAGACGGGAGCGTACGCATGGTATTCCGTCCCGCGCAAGTCAATCTGGATTTTCTTCGCGCCCATCTCATAGACAAAGGGAGGAGTCCAGTCGTATTCTTCTTGGGGCGGAAAGTCACTCTTAATAAACGAAGGGGTATAAGGCAACACGCGCAGGGCATAGCCCATGTTGTGTTCCGCGAGAGCGTTCAAAAGTTTTTCCAGTTCCGTCCAGTCGTAAACGCCCTTTGCGGGGTTCAGCTTGTTCCATTGCTGGTAACCCGAGCCATACGAAACTAGGTCCCACGCCCTGTTGTTCAGGGAACCGTAGGGGCCGTATTCGAATTCCGGGACAAAAGTCCACGCCCCACCGGTCGGCACCGTGAATCCCTTGTGCGGGTTGGAAAGCGGCCCATCGAAACGCTTGAGCGTGTAAGTGATTTTTGTGGTGTCTGCAGAAGGAACCGAGGATGTGTCTTTCTCGTCATTGCGAGAACTCGAAGAGGAAGCCTGCCACGAGCTCGACGAAGTGGTCGCAATCCATGACGAACTACTTGATAAAATATCAGCCGACGAACTCGGCTTTGCGAAATCCGACGAACTCGACTCTTCAACGGCGCTGCTTTCTGTATTCTCGGGTCCGGAACCGCTCGAGTCATCGCCACAAGCGACAAACATCGCAGCAAATGTGAAAGTGAAAAATGCGAGCAAAAGGCTTCTGAAAATCATATTAGTCCTTTTTTGTGCTCAGCCATTTTTTCCCACAATCATCAATTTTCATAAGCATATAATCATCACATCCAAAATCGCCACAAATAGAAGAAATCAAATAACCCTCATCTTTTAGAGTAATACTAATCCCGTTATTAAAAACTGGAAGTTTATCCAGCTTACAATCTTCATTCGGTTTTTCACGAGTTGTTTGCACACACACCAATTCACCTGACTCGCATTTTTCACCTGTCAAAGAAAATGAGAATTCATTTCCTTCTTCTGTACAAAAAACTTTTCCTCCGCTCATTTTAAACGATTGTCCAAAAACACAAAGCAGCAAGGAATCTAACTTTTCGTCAAGTCCCAGTTTTTCCAAATGACACGAAATCAAATCCTCAGGCGTTAGAGAATTCAGCCAAGCCAGGCACTCCGCCTTGCGTTCTTCTTCAGACACCGCATTACGGTTTTTCGAAGCCTTTTCCGAAGATGAACACGCAACAAGCAAGCCTACAAGCGCCGCTGCAATCATCAGAACAAACTTCCCAAGAAATTTGCTAAAGGGTTCCGTCATATTTTAAGTATAACAAAAAAATTTTCGTGAGCATCAGGGGTGTTGCAGAAACCCCTGCGGCTCAGCCATGACAATTCGCGCAAGCACGATTGTCACGGCATTCGCCTTTGAGGGTTTTAGGGGGCGGAGCCCCTTAGGCGAGAGGGTGGAGAGCAACGAAGTGCGAACCAGGGGGACACCTTCCCCTTTAGTTATCAATAAAATCGACCCAAATTTTTGTAAAAATAAGACACCAATTGCGTTTCTCAAAAGTTTTTGTTATATTAAACAAAGAGATTTTTGAATAACGGTGGAGGTTTCTTGAAAATTGAGTTTAGAGATAAGGATTTGGAACTTTGCGCAATGGATGAGGCTTATGCAATACGGCGAATGGGCAAAAAACGGGCTAAATGCTACAGGAATCGAATTTTCTCCTTGCACTTAGCTAAAAATTTTGCCGCTCTGCCTTCGCTTCCGGGACATTTCCATGAACTCGTAGGCAACCGAAAAGGACAATGGGCATGCGACCTTGATCAACCATACCGATTGATTATTTGGGGAGCAGAGCCAAACAAAGTTGTTATTTGGGCTGAAGTTGCCGAAGCCAAAGTCATAGAAATTGTAGATTATCATAAATAGAGAGGAATAACATGGCAGAAGAAAAAGAACTCCTTTTGTGGGGAGCAACTTCCCCTGGAGAAATTCTTGAAGAAAAACTTCAAGAAATGAATGTGGATGTTAACGATTTCGCCGCCCGAATCGGCTACACTCCCAAGACGGTGAACGAATTGCTCAGAGCCAAGTGCAGGGTGACGGCAGAAATGGCCTACAGCCTTGAATTTGGGACAGGAATTCCTCAGTATTGTTGGCTAGAAGCACAAAAGCTGTACGAACGGGATCTCTGGCGTGAAAAAATCAAGAAATCCCTCAAGAAAAGTGTTGTTTGGCGCAAGCTCTTCCCTATCGGTGAACTCAATCCGCGCACATGGATCAAGGACTTCAACAACAAAGAAGACGGCGTGTCGCCCATCCTCAAGTTTTTCGGGGTGGCTAGCCCCAAGGCGTGGGAAAATTACTACTACAAGAACCGCCTGAAGGTGGCCTTCCGCATCTCGCTGGCTGAAACCGAAGACCCGTACGCGGCCTCCGTGTGGATGCGCCGCGGCGAAATCCTCGCCGACGAAATCAAGATGGAAAAGCAGAACGACAAGAAAGTGCGTTCCGCCATCAAGAAGGCGATGCCGCAATTTGTGGAACTGGCCAAAAACGACGTTGCCGCGTGGGAAGATTTACGCCGCAAGAAGGCTTTGCCCAAGCCGAAGGTGGGCGAAGATTTTATTGACGACGGCATGCACAAGTTGCAGGAACTGGGCGCAAAGCTCGGAATCAAGGTGCTTTACGCGCAGAACTTCAAGACCGCACCCATTCATGGAATGGCCCGCTGGTACAAGGACATCCCCGTCATCCAGCTGCACGACCGTTTCAAGGACCGCAACGCGTTCTGGTTCACGTTCTTCCATGAGCTCGGCCACATCGTGCTCCACGGCAAGAAGGACATCTTCATCAAGAACGTCTATTACGGCAACAAGAACCAGCAGAAGGACGACGAGGCAAACGCATTCGCACAAAAATACATGGTGCAGGCAGGGCTAGAAGTCTAGGGGGAAAGGCTCTTTTTCAAAAGTCCTATGAAAAATGTAATTTCTGTTGCAAAAGTCCTATGACTTTTGTATATTAAAGGTATGGAACGCGAATTTTTAAAAGATTTGCTCACCTGGAAAAATAGCAAGCGCCGGAAGCCCCTGCTTCTGACGGGAGTTCGCCAATGCGGCAAGACCCATACCTTAAAGGATTTCGGCGCAAAATACTTCGGCAATGTATGCTACATCAACTTTGAGTCTAGCGACAAGTTCGCCGCCATTTTCGATTATGACTTTGATGTAGAGAGAATCGTCAGGGAACTTGAGCTGCTTACGCAAAGTAAAATTGAGGCAGGCAAAACGCTCTTGATTTTTGATGAAATCCAGGAAGCTCCGCGGGCAATCACTTCCTTGAAATATTTCTGCGAGAACAAGCGGGAACTCCATGTGGCATGCGCGGGCTCCTTGCTCGGCGTTGCTCTCCGTCGCGAAAACATTTCTTTCCCTGTCGGGAAAGTCAACCGCATGCAGATGTTCCCGATGAACTTCAGGGAATTCTTGACCGCTTGTGGTGAAGAAAGATACATTGAACTTTTTGCAGAATGGCCTACTGATCGGACAATTTCCGAAGTCTATGCAAAACCTATGGAACGCCTGCTGAAGGAATATCTTGTTGTAGGCGGAATGCCTGAAGCGGTGAATGAATACGCAAGCTCCAGGAATTTTGAAACCGTGGGAGAAATCCAGGATGAAATCCTTGCGGACTATGCGGACGATTTCTCGAAGCATGCTCCTGTAAATGAAATTGAAAAAATCCGCATGATATGGGATTCCGTGCCCAAGCAACTTGCCAAGGAAAACAACAAGTTCATGTTTTCGCATGTAAAGAACGGTAAAAGGGCACACGAGCTGGAGGCCGCGTTACAATGGCTTAAGAACGCTGGGCTTGTCCATTTGGTTGAGCTTGTGCAGAATGCAGAAGTTCCCTTGTCTGCAAATTCAGATGCGACGAATTTCAAGGTGTACCTTTCGGACATCGGTCTGTTGGGCCGCAGACTTTCGCTTAGCTACAAGGATATCTTGATGGACGATACGCCCAATACGAATAAGGGCGCCGTCACAGAAAACTATGTTCTGAACGAACTGCTCTGCATGCAAAAAAGCCCGTATTTCTGGCGCTCGGGGAACAGCGCGGAACTTGATTTCCTCTTTGAAAATGACGGGAAAATCGTTCCTGTCGAGGTCAAGGCGGCTACGAACACGCAAGCCAAAAGCTACAAGCAGTTCTGCAAGAAATTTGCACCGGCAAAGGGGTACAAGCTTTCGCTCAAGAACATCGCCGTGAACGATTGTGAAGGATGCTCAACGGTAAGCCTGCCGCTTTACTTGTTGTGGACGATTCGTTGACTTTGGAAGGGAGAAATCATCAAGTTCCTGATGATTTTTTCCGCATCGACTAGTTGCGCTCCGTTACTGATTTCGGAGATGGCTTCAGAAAGCTTCGCGTATATGTCGTTCCAAGGCGTGATGCGACCGTTACAAGCGTTGTCTAAGCTTTTTTGCATTTTGACAATTCTTTGTACTTTTTTTTGACATCGGAAAGGACCATCGCGGCTGGGCGGGTTCGGCCTTTCAGCATGTCATTGTAGCCTTTCTCGAGTTCCGCATCGAGGCGCTCTTTAGACCATTTGGCGGAGTTTTCTGGAGCCTTGGGCAACTTCACGTCGAAGGGAATTCCCTGTTGCAGAATAATCTGCTTGTAGAACATGTTGATGGCGCTGGAAACGGATATGCCGAGGGTTTCCAGGACATTCTCGGCCTGTTCCTTAACATCGGGCTCAATGCGGGCGTATAAATTTGCAGTCTTGTTCATACTGGTCAATATACATTTTTGTGCGTACAAATGCGATACATTTTGAAATTTTTTAACACTCTCGCCTAGGGTTAGGCCTCTAGAACTCCGAAAATATCAGAAGGTTGCTTATTTTGTCATGCCCCGCTTGACGGGGCATCTCCTTTTTTTAGACGTCATTGCGAGGGGTCGTAGAACAGAGCCTGCCACGAGGGAAGCGTGGTGGTGGCAATCTTTAGTCCACATTTTATTTATATTTTCCATTGACATAGCCCCGTACCGAATGGTGCGGAGCGATAGAATTTTTGAGTTTTCGACTCTTGTTCTTGATGCGGAAAATCTGGTAAATTTTTCAAGTTACACAAGGACAAGTCGAGCGCTCACGCACCCTGTGCGTGGGCCGTTCGGTCTTGTTGTGTAACAGGTTTACCAGAGCCTCCGTGTCAGCAAGCCTTCGGTCCCACGCTTTTTTATTTGGCTGGAATTTGAAGAATTGCTACATAAGTCGAAACTCCTTATAGGAGTTTATATGGCGAATGAACAGTTCAGCGAAGCTTTTGTCCTCAAAGAGATGAGGTGCAATCTTGGTGAGAATGAATTTGGAAAAGTCTATCCTCAGGGTGATGTACCCGAGGTTTCTACAATTGAAAAACTCCTGAAAAAAGCAGGCGGCAAACCCAAGGAATGTAATATTGACGATTACACTCAGGGCGGTAGCGGAAAGGCTAAACCGGAGTTTATCCTAACTTTCAAAAAAGACTCCGGCACAATTATTGTTATTGAATGCAAGCGTAGTATAAAAAAACACGAAAGCGAAAATCGCAATAAGCCTAAGGATTTTGCGGTAGATGGTGCTTTGTATTATGCAAAGTTCCTTAAAGAGCGATATAATGTTATTGCCATTGGTGTAAGCGGAAGCAAAAAAGACGAAAGTAAAGTTTCCACTTTTTATTGGCAAAAAGGACATGATGAATTTAAGGAACTCACCAAATTAAATATCCAACTTGAACCGATTAATTATCTGCAATATTTGAAAGGCGAAAAAATATCGCGTCAGTATTCGATAGAAGAAATTCGGCAGACGGCAATAAACATGAGCAACAATTTAAGAGTTGCTAAGGTGACAGCCAATGATAAGCCAATTTTTATTGCGGGTATTTTAATTGCGCTTCAAAACGAGGATTTTGAAAATCTCTATCCGCAGGCAACTACATTAAAAGGATTAATGTGGAATATCACAACAGCTATCGGAGATGTTTTAGGAGAAGCCGAAGTAAAGCAAGATCGTATAGATAACATTTTGAATACATTTAAGAATGTTGCAAGTCTTCATCACTTCAAGACTACGCCGATGAATGAGGATTATTCATTGCGCTGGTATATTCAAGAACTGGATATGAAAATCAAGCCAATGATGAATAATTCAGATTCGTCAATTGATGCACTCGGAGAATTTTACCATGAATTTATCAAGTTCTCTAATGGCGATGATGGTAAGGCTCTTGGAATTATTTTGACTCCGCAACATTTGACGGAATTCATGTGTGATGTAAGCGGCTTGAATAAAAAAAGTAAGGTTGTAGATATTTGTGCTGGTTCTGGAGGTTTCCTTGTAACGGCAATGAGCAAAATGTTCAAGAAGGCCAATCCGAGTGAAATCAAAAAAATCCGAGAGGAAGGCCTATATGGTGTTGAAGCGGACCCGCACATCTATACATTGTGCATAGCGAATATGATTGTCAGACGTGATGGCAAAAGCAACATTCACTACGGAAGCTGTTTTGATACCAAAATTGCGAACGAATTAAGAAAAAAGAATATTGATGTCGGACTTATCAATCCGCCTTATTCGCAGGATGATTACAATGAACTTGAGTTTGTTGAACAGTTACTTTCGATATTGACAACTCGCGGCATTGCTGTTGCGGTTGTTCCGATTAACTGCGCTTTAGGGACTACTTGCAAAGAGGTTCGCGAACGGCTATTCAAGAAACATACGCTTGAAGCTGTTTTTAGTATGCCTACAGAAATATTTAATCCTGCAGCATCTGCGCCACCATGCGTGATGATTTGGACTGCAAACGTTCCCCATCCTGAAGATAAAAAGACTTTCTTTGGCTATTTCCGTGATGATGGCTTCGTAAAACGAAAGAAGTTAGGGCGCATTGACGCTTATGGCAAATGGGAAGAAATCAAGAAAAAATGGATGTATCTTTATCAGAATAAGATTGAAGAACCGGGTTATTCTGTTTTGCATACTGTGACGCATACGGATGAATGGTGCGCAGAAGCTTACATGGAAACAGATTATAGCACACTTTGTGATGAGGATTTTATCCGAAAAATTCGTGATTATGCGGCGTTCCTTGTTCAAAGCGAGGATTTTTAAAATGAATACGAAAACATGGAAATGGTTTAATTATAAAGATATTTTTGAAATTCGAAAAGGCAAAAGATTGACGAAAGCGGACATGATTCCCGGCAATATACCTTATGTAGGTGCAACGGATTCTAATAATGGACTCACGGCTAGAATTGCTAATAACGAACATCTACATTCAGCAAATACAATTTCTGTTTCTTATAATGGTTCTATTGCAGAAGCATTCTACCAAACGAAAGAATTTTGGGCTACAGATGACGTCAATGTCCTTTACCCCAAATTTGATTTAAACAAAGAAATTGCTTTGTTTTTAACGACAATTATAAATCGGGAAAAATATCGCTTTAATTATGGAAGAAAGTGGGATAAAGAGTTAATGGAACAATCGCAAATACGACTTCCTGTAATTAAAACATCCCTTAATAAGTATATTCCAGATTGGAAATGGATTGTGGATTATGTTAAGGAAAATATAATTTCAAAACTTCCAACTCGTGCAAAAGTTGTTTGGCAAAATAAATTTAATCCAAAGTCCCTTTCCGAAACTAAAATCAAATTAAATACAAGTAATTGGAAATGGTTCCGTTATGATGAAATATTTGAAATCTGCAAAGGTTTCTATAACAAGAAACCTGAAGAAAACCCTGTTGGGGCGATTCCTTTTATTGGGGCAACAGACTCCAATAACGGAATCACATCAATGCATGATCTTGACACAATCAAGGATTCCTCTAAAACTGGCGATGAACCCAATGCTCCTCTTGAACAAAAGATTTTCAGGCCAAATTGCATAACCGTATCAAACAATGGTTCTGTAGGTTACGCTTTTTATCAGCCAAAAGAGTTCACCTGCACTCATGATGTAAATCCATTATATATCCATAAGAAATGGAATAAGGAACTCAATATTTACATAGCGATGTTCTTGTGTTCTCTTATTGAAAAGGAACGTTTTAGATGGGATTATGGGCGAAAGTGGCGACCGAAAAGAATGCCAGACTCTTTGATTAAACTTCCTGTTCGAAAAATCGCTCCCAACGAGTATGAACCTGATTGGCAATTTATGGAAGATTACATCAAGTCGCTTCCGTATTCGTCGTGTTTATAAGCAACAGAAAAAGGAAATGCCGGGTCAAACCCGGCATGATAATTCAGGGGTGTTAGGGGGCGGAGCCCCTTAGGCGAGGGGGTAGCGTAGAATAGACGAAAGAACGGGCTTTGCCCTATAGACGAAAGACGATAGAAGTTTTTCTCTTTCGTCTATCGTCTATAGCGAGCCACGAAGTGGTGAACGTTCTTTAGTCTAGTCGGAGCGAGGGGGACGCCCTCCCCGTCCTTAGCACTCATACTTTTTTGAAGCAATCTTTCGTCTTTCGTCTTTCGTCTCTCGTCTAAAAAGTTATCTTTACCCGCATGAAAAAATACCACTTGGCCACATACGGCTGCCAGATGAACGAGTACGACTCGGCGATGATTGCGCAGGAGCTCGACATGTGCGGTTGCGTCGAGACGAACAACCAGGAAGACGCCGACATCATCATCGTGAACACCTGCAGCGTGCGCGAAAAGGCCGAGGAAACCGCCATCGTCAACATCAGCAAGCTCAAGTACTTGCGCAAAAAGAATCCCGATGTGAAAGTCGTGGTATGCGGTTGCATGGCAAAGAACCGCGGGCCGGAACTGTTGAAGCGCCTCAAAAACGTGAACTACATCGTGGGACCGGACCAGTACCGAAAAATTCCAGAACTGCTGTTTGGCGACGCACAAAGTCCGTTGCACAAGACGCACCACAAGATGTTCATCGACGAAGACCGTGACGAGAACTATCTCGGCGAATACGCCAAGTTGAACAACAACTTCAGCACTTTCGTCGCCATCCAGCGCGGTTGCAACAAACGTTGTAGCTACTGCATCGTGCCGTACCTCCGCGGTCCCGAAAAGTACCGCGACATAGACGACGTGCTGACAGAAGTCAAGAGGGCCGCCGACAAGGGCGTCACCGAAGTAATGTTGCTCGGCCAGACGGTGAATGCATACAAAACGCCAAATGCGGACTTCACGACATTACTAACAAAGGTTTCCGAGATTGGAGGCATCAAGCGTATCCGCTTTACAAGTCCGCATCCGCGTCACTATACGAACGAACTCATCGACGTTCTTTTGAACAACCCGAAGGTTTGCCATTACGCGCACATCCCGCTCCAGAGCGGCTCCGACGCGATTCTCAAGAAGATGCGCCGTCAGCACAACATGGAACAGTACATGACGGTCATTGAGCAGCTGCGTAGCCGCGACCCGTATTACGCAATTTCGACAGACGTCATTTGCGGATTTGTTGGCGAAACTGCGGACGATTTCGAACAGACTATCAAGGCTTTTGAAGCTTGCCAGTTCGATACAGCTTACATGTTCATCTACAGCCCGCGCAAAGGAACGGAATCTTTCAAAGAGGTCGAAACGCTTACTGCCGAAGAAAAGCTCGCCCGCCACACGCGCCTAGTGGAACTGCAGAACGCGATTACTCTCAAGCGCAACCAGATGATGATGGGCCGCACCGAAGAAATTCTCGTCGAAGCAAGTTCCACCCGCGACGCCACTGAATTTGTCGGCAAGACGGACAACTTCAAGAAGGTCATCTTCAAGCCAGAAGTTGGCCGCATCATCAAGCCGGGCGATTATGTGCAGGTGAAAATCGACGATATCCGAGGCTGGACGCTCCGCGGCACTCTCGTGTAGAACACTTTCGTATAGAAAAAGCGCCAACCCCGCCCCCAGGTCTATTTACGTAACTTACGAAAATTCAACGACTTACACGTCTTCCCCCAGTCGTATTGTAAAAAATTTTGTATTATTGCACTAGAGGGTAATTAGAGGGCAATATGGCTAAATACTTTATTCAAAATTTGGTTATTACAGGCGCACTGTGCGCGTTTGCCACTACGGCATCCTTTGCAGAGGCAACCCCGACTCTTGCCACCGCCCAAAAGGCTTACGTGAGTGGTAAATGGAAAGAAGCGGCCGCCGCCTACGAACAGGTCTGCCCGACGCAGGCCGATTCCGCGCGTACCGAATGCTACCTTTGGAATATCCTCGCCCTCTCGCAAACAGGTGTCGCAGCCGATTTCAGCAAGGCCGGCAAGCGCCTCGACAGCCTTATCGACAAAACGAGCACGCAAAAGCCCATTTACGCCGACCTTATGATGACGAAGGCGCAATTCCAGATGTACCTCGGCCGCTACAACAAGGCCGCCGAATCGCTCATTCACGCTATTGAAACGTCCCAACCGCACCAGGTTACCGTACTGCAAAAAGTCTGTTCCGCCGTGCGTGAACGCACCCGCAACGAAGAACTGAACGAAGCCTGCAACAATCTCGGCAAGCCGAAAGTGGCTAAGCCAGCTAACACCAACGCAACCGAACAAGCCAAAGCGACAAGCGCAGAACAAAAGCCGCAAGTCGCCAATGCCCCTGCGGCATCAACCACCCCCGCAGCAAACACATCGGCAAACGCTCCGGCAGCCCCCATAGCTGCAACTTCGGCAGCAACAACGACAACCGCCCCCAAGGCGCCAACACCGGTGGAGACAAAGTCTCTAGAACAAAGCACAGAAACTTCATCAGCATGGCAACTGCAACTGGGGGCGTTCGGAGTCAAATCCAATGCCGATTTGCTTGTCAGCAATCTCAAAAAGAGAAACATCGCCTGCACAATTACAGAAAACACCCTCGAAAGTGGAAAAACGCTTTACATTGTGAGAACAGGTCCATTTGATACAAAAGAAAGCGCTGTAGATTACGGAGCAAAGAAACTCGCACCTCTGAATGTCGAGTTTAGACCCATGCCCTTAAAGCAGGCTCTGTAAGCAAATAAAATTATACTCAAAAAAATTTTTTACAGTTTTTCGCCCATAAATGGGCGTTTTTTGCTTTATACACCTACAAAAAAAAAGAAAAATGTGCTATATTTGTGTTACTCCCCCGCCGGGGTGGTGAAATTGGTAGACGCGCTGGACTCAAAATCCAGTACTCGCGAGAGTGTGAGGGTTCGATTCCCTCCCCCGGCACTAAACGTTTAAGAAAGAGATCAAAAAATGAGTAACATGTTCAAAATGCTTTCTGCTGTTTTATTCGCGGGTTCATTAGCGTTTGCTCAGTCTGATGACCTCTTCTCTGATGATTTCCAGGATGCCGCCACAGCGGATTCCATAGCTCATGCCAACGCCGAAGCGACCACGCAAGCCAACGAAGCTGCAGCACAAGCCGCCGGTATCGGAACAGCCAAAGCGACAAGCGGACAATGGGACGGTTTCAATTACGAAGACATGGGCCTTACCCAGTGGGAATACCAACAGGCTAAAGAACAAGGCGTGTCTCGCGAAAAGTTGACAAAGCTCGTCGAAATCGGTATCCGTCCGACAGAATATCTCCAGAAGCCGTGGAACAGACTCGGCGTGAGCGAAGAAGATTGGCTCAGCCAGCGTGCAGAAGGCATGGAAGATGCCGACATCGACCGTTCCTACCGTTACCACAGCGGAGACCAGAAGAGCGCTTACCTCTCTCTCTTGATTCCTTCTTACTATCAGTGGAAGACGCACGCCGTAGCGAAGGCCACGTTCATGGATGTCCTTGAAGTCGGCAGTATTGCGGTCACGATTGTTCTCAAGGTTCAAGGCAAGAGCTACTGGTGGTACGGATTCCTCGGAATCGCTGCCGCTCACCTTTGGTCTTTTGCAGACGCTTTCATCAGCACCCAATGGGACAGCAATCCGGATGCAAACCGCTTCAGCTTCGGCGTTATTCCTACACCGGATAAGGGCGTTACAAGTTTCTTTAATGTCAAGTTCTAAGCAGCACAATGCAGCTAGAATTACTTAAAAGCAAAATTCATCGCGCAACAGTCACCGACGCAAACCTCAATTACGAGGGTTCCATTACTATCGCGCGCGATTTGATGGATGCGGCTAACATCCTCCCCTACGAAAAAGTCGGTGTTCTTGACGTCAATAACGGTTCCCGCCTTGATACCTACGTTATCGAAGGCAAGGCCGGTTCTGGCGTTATCTGCCTGAACGGCGCAGCGGCACGTTTGGTACAGCCGGGCGACCTGGTCATTATCGTGACTTATGCGACAATGTCCCCGGAAGAAGCCAAAACGTGGAAACCTACAGTCATCCGCGTCAACGGCAAAAACGAAATCATCGAAAAAATCTAGACACGGCACCTCAACTTTACTTTATGTTTCCCGGTAAGCCAACCGGGCTTTTTTTTGCAGTTTTCCCGGCATTTGGGCCTAGTTATCCAATTATGGCCATTACCACTCGAGTACAAGTTCCAATTTTCACAGTTCTAGAACATGATGTTTTTTCAAAAAAAATGTTTTCAGCACACTTTGAGACACTATAAATGTTGTATATTAAAGAAAACAAAAATAGAGGACACCAATGCCAGAAAACTTTATCATGCCAGCGATTATTGCTGTAGCCGTATTTTTTTTCATCATCGTCTTCACGATGTCTTATATCAAGGCCGCGCCGGACGAAGCCATCATCGTTTCCGGTATTCGTAAAGAACCTAAGGTAATCATCGGCCGTGCCGGTTTCAGAATTCCGTTCTTCGAACGCGCTGACCACCTTTCACTGCAACTCATCCAGATTGACGTGAAAACGGGCAGCCCGGTTCCCACAAAAGACTACATCAACGTATCGGTCGATGCCGTCGTGACCGCAAAGATTTCGGATAATCCAAACCGTCTCAAATCTTCGGCGCAGAACTTCTTGAACAAGAAGCCCGAAGATATCCGCGCCATGATTGTCGATATTCTCGAAGGTAACATGCGTGAAATCGTCGGACGTATGCAGTTGGTCGATCTCGTGGGCGACCGCAAGCAAGTGTCAGAACTCGTGCTCGAAAACGCCATTCCGGACTTGGAAAAGCTCGGTATCGTAGTGCAGACATTCAACATCCAGAATTTTGAAGACGCAAATGGCGTGATTGAAAATCTCGGTGTCGATAAGACTTCCGCCATCCGCAAGGCTGCCGCCATTTCCAAGGCGAACGCCGAACGCGACATCAGCGTAGCGCAGTCGCAGGCCAAGAAAGAAGCCAACGACGCCGCCGTGGCTGCCGAACTCGAAATTGCCCAGAAGCAGAACGACCTCGCCGTGAAGAAGGCGAACCTGCAAAAGATTTCTGATACTGAAAAGGCCGTCGCCGATGCTGCCTACGAAATCCAGAAGCAAACCCAGCAAAAGGCAATTAACGTAGCCCAGGCCGAAGCCGAAGTCGCCAAACAGGAAAAGGAAATTGAAATCCGCGAACGCATGGTCATGGTGACCGAAAAGGAACTTAAGGCCCAAATCGAAAAGAAAGCCGAAGCCGACCGCCAAGCCCAAATCCAGCGTTCCGAAGCAGAACTCTTCCAGCAGCAAAAGGACGCCGAAGCCGTCCGCTACAAGGAAGAACAACGCGCCAAGGCCATCAAGCAGATTGCAGAAGCCGAAAAGGAAAAAGCGTTCGCCGAAGCCGAAGCAACAAAGGCAAAAGCCTTAGCGGAAGCAGAAGCCACAAAGGCGAAAGGTCTCGCCGAAGCTGAAGCTATCAAGGCTCAGGGTCTCGCCGAAGCTGAAGCGCTCAACAAGAAGGCCGAAGCCATGAAACTTTATGGTGACGCCGCCCGCCAGGAAATGCAGCTCAAAACCATCGAAAAGTATTTCGAACAGATGCCGCAAATTGCAGCCGCCATCGCAAAGCCGATGGAAAAAATCGGCAACATCACCATGTACGGAGAAGGCAACACGGCAAAACTCACGGGCGATATTACCAAGACGCTCACGCAAGTGACGAACGGTCTCACGGACTCGCTCGGCATCGATCTCCGCACGGTTCTCGGCTCCATGTTCGGCGCAAAGCTCGCTGGAGTCACGAAGGACAATTCAAAGGATGATGAAAAAAAAGAAAACTAGAAATTAGGTATATGTGAGCTAAAACCCAACCTCCACCATGCGATTCCTATTATTGACACTTGTTCTTGCTATGTTCGCTTTCGCGGAAACGCCTGCGAAAGCGGATTCCACAGCGCTCTCAGAAACCCTAGTCGCAGCGCAAGACACCGTTGTCGATACGATTTACGTTATCCAAGACGATGGTATTCCTTGGAATCGTGAGCACTTTGACCCCGAACGTCTCTTACGTCACGACACCTTCGACCCAGCCCTGAAAGTAGCCTACACCTACTCCGTGAGCTTTATCGGAGGATCGCTCGGTTCGTTCGCCCAGCAAAGTTTCATGGCTCATTTTGCATACGAGTTCACACCAAATCTGCACTTGTACGCAAACGTTGGGCTATGGATGCCACTATATTCAAATCTGCGTTTTGGAAACCGCATAGCGAGAGAAGACGTGAAGCAAGGAAACGTAGGCGTTCTCATTCCGGACATCGCGCTTGAATACAAACCCAACGACAAAGTGACGTTCAGAGTCATGTACGTCAACGAAAGGGATGCGTTCAGGGCTTACGGCCCCCATGATTATTTCTACGGGTCTTGTTCCCCGTGGAGAAATTCTATCTTTTGCAGGTGATGAATGTTCGGTCAAATCCAGCTTGCAAAAAGCTTCACCAAGCCTTGACTGTATTGACGCTGTTGCTTGTCGCCACAGCGTTTTCGAGTTGCAAAGAAGAGAAGCAGGCACCCGTCACTAAGCGCGAGGTTCGCCGCATCAAAGGCGAGGTGGAAGTACTGAACAGTTGCAGCATGAAGGGAGCCGCCGTCAAGATGCGGACATTCTTGCGCGACAATGGATTTGACGTTGTCCACATCGACAACGAACGCCTTCAAAATTACGACGAGACCATCATCGTGCTGAGGAATCCGGAATGGGAAGGTGCGAAGGCGCTTGCCGCAACATTAAAGACGAAAAACGTTCTTGTTCTCCTCAACAAGAACGCCACAGTCGATGCGGTTGTACATACCGGTAGAGATTTTCAACAAATAGTAGAACCCGATCAGGGAGAAAAAAATGACAGCAAATAACAACCAAGACATGACAGAAACCGTAAAGCTTGGTGCAGGAATCCTTTTCGAGCTACGCGCCCAGAACGTGCAGCTCATCGACCTCCGCGGAGTCAAGAACGAAGCGGACTACTTCCTCATCGCCACTTGCGAAAGCGAAGCCCAAATGCAGGCGATTCTGAACGAACTCACCAAGGAGTTCAAAGCCCGCAAGCTCCACTTTGTCGGCGTAGAATACAAAGAAGGAGTCCGTTGGGCTATCTTCGATGCAGGTCTTGACCTGATGGTTCACCTTTTCGAAGAAGAAAAGAGAAACGAAATTTCCTTTGAACGTTTGTACGCAGACGGAAAGATTATGAACCTCGACGAACAAGACTTCGTAGGCGACGCCGTCAAGAAGTCTGGAGACGACAATGAACTCATTTAATGCAGAAATCGCAAAGGCACTCGCCGCAACCGGAGCTTTTGCCGAAGATGCCGCATTGAAACTTATTTCCGTGCCGCCTGATACAAGCCACGGAAACTTCACCATCCCGTGTTTTTCGCTTGCAAAGACACTCCGCAAGGCGCCAAAGCTTATTGCCGAAGACCTCGCCGCTCAGGTGAAACTCCCTGCAGGTCTTTCGAAGGTCGAAGCGGTCAACGGTTACTTGAACTTTTTCATCGACCGCAACTACCTCGCCAAGAAAACGTTGGACGAAATCGCAGCCAAGGGATTGGAATACGGTCACGCCGCCCCGAACGGGAAAGTTGTCTGCATCGACTACAGCTCCCCGAACATCGGCAAGGAACTCGCCTTCCACCACCTGCGTTCCACAATGATTGGAAACTCGCTTTCCCGCATCTACAAGGCTGCCGGTTACAAAGTCGAACGCATAAACCACCTCGGCGACTGGGGCACCGCCTTCGGAAAGCTCATCGTGATGTATCTCCGTGAAAAGCTACCGACCGACGATGCCACTCTTGATGCACTCACCGTGAAGGAACTCAATATCCTTTACGCAAGTTTTTCCAAGGTTTCTAAAGAAGAACCCGGTCTCGAAGACGAAGCTCGCGCCGCATTCACAAAGCTTGAACAAGGCGATGCTTTCTATCGCAAGCTTTGGCTTGCATTCCGTGCGGCAACGCTCAAAGAACTCATGCGAATTTACGACATGATGGGAGTAGGCTTTGACCACTACACCGGCGAATCATTCTTCGAAGACAAGATTCCGGCAGTACTCGACGAACTCCGCGAAAAGAACTTGATGGTTCGAAGCCAAGAACGCGACGTGGTGCTGCTCGATGAATTCGATTTGAATCCGTGCCTTATCCGCAAGAGCGACGGTTCAACGTTGTACGCAACACGCGACCTTGCCGCAGCCATCTACCGCAAGAAGGAATACAATTTTGACAAGTGCCTTTACGTGGTCGATTTAGGGCAAGCCCTCCACTTCAAGCAAGTTTTCCATGTGCTCAAGAAGATGGGGCGCGAATGGTACAAGGACATGTACCACATTCCGTTCGGCGTGATTTTACAGATGGTCGATGGCAAGTGGGAAAAGGGCAAGACCCGTACTGGTACCGCAAGCCTCTTGCGCGACGTGATTGAAGCCGCCCAGAAGAAGATTCTCGAATTCATCGACGAAAAGAATCCGGGACTCGAAAACAAGGAACTCATCGCACGCCAGATAGGCATCAGCGCCCTAACCTTCAACGACTTGAAGAACAGCCGCCTGAAAGATGTACGCTTTGACTGGGATGCCGTGATGAGCTTCGAAGGCGATACGGGTCCGTATGTGCAGAACGCCCACGTCCGCCTCTGTAGCATCATGCGCAAGGCAGGCTATACCGTGAACGTTGCTGACGTTGATTACTCTCAACTCACCGATGATGCCGCATACAACCTCATCAACTTGCTAGCGAAGAAGGGCGAAAAGATTCTTGGTGCCGTCAAGGACGATGAACCTAGCGTGCTCGCGCAATACGCACTCGAAATTGCCGAAGCCGCACACAAGTTCATCCACGAAGACCGCGTGCTCGGATCTGCCGAAGAAAAGTCTAGGCTCTTCCTTGTGCAATCCACGCAGATTGTGCTCGAGAACGTTCTCGACTTGCTCGGACTGTTCCCCATCCGCCAGATGTAGCAGCGCCAAAGGCGCTGCAGTAGGAAGTAGGCAGTAGACGGTAGACAGTTAATTGTTTTAGAACAGCTTATTGCCTATCGAAAACACAAATGCATACAAAAAACGAGAGCTTGAAAGCTCTCGTTTTTTGCGTTTGGAAAACTTCCTACCGACTACTTCCTACTGTCTACTAATTTCCGTTGATGCAGCGGACGGAGTAGCCGTTGTTCTTTGCGGTTGCCGGCACGAGCTGGCGAACCATCTGATCGCTCATGCGGCCCATGGCCCAGAGCCAGATTGTTTCATTGCGGCCATTCTGAGCGCTCCAGAAACCAGCGTATTCGCCCATATCCTCATAGCGAATTGTTGATTTGCCAAGCACCTTACGATAACCAGATGAGAAAATAGTGAAACCATATTCATCGGTACCGCCGCCGCCCTGCCAGCCAGTCGTGGCTTTCATCTTGGTAGCAAAGTTTCCGCACTTGTCAACGCCATCGTAGCAACCAGTAAGGCCCTTGAGCATGTCGGACCATTCGCGGTCACGCGGCAAGTGCCATCCTTCGGGGCAAGCCTTGCGAGCGCCTTCCAGGTCGTACAAACGACCGCTACGGACGCAATAGGAATCCTTGTCTTCGTAGCACCAGGAATGCCCCGGAACATTGTAGTTCACGTTCTGGGCAAACCATTCACGGCCTTCCACCTTGATGATTCGATAAACTTGTCCGTCACGCGGATCCGTAAAGGATGTTGACTTGTCGCGGATTTCAGCGCGGTGTTCCTGCTCGGCCTTGCGGAATTCCGAGAGCTGTTCGCGCTTGAACTTCTGACGGCCTTCAAAATCGGCAACCCAAAGTTTCTGGGCCTGCGGATTAGTAAACTTTATACGTAAATCATGGACGTTGAACAAGTCGTTACCGCAAGCCAAGTCAACGCCAGCAATGTTTAGGATAAGGGTTTCATCACCAAATTGACGTGGCTTGTCGAAGTACGAAATCCACGCTTCCATGGTATTGCGGCAATTGTCATAAAAGCCCTTGCTTTCGACCATCTTTGCAGGAACCGTCATGTTACCGGCAACAGAAAAATCGAACTTGTCGTCAAGCACGCGGAACGATACAGGCAAAACACTTTTGTAATGGGTGTATTCGCCAAAGCGAATGTTTCCATCAATCTTGGCAGCGGAGTATTCGCCCTGGCCTTCGGCATTGAATATGGCATCCCAGGTTTTGGGAGGAACCGCGAATACCTGTGCAACAGACATCATTAGCACAGAAGTAATCCCCAATTTGAACAATTTCATTCGCTCCATAGAATCATCCTTTTTTATTACTTTCTAGGAATGTTGTATTGTTAGTTATTATTTATCTACAATAATACAAAATATTTAAAAGTAAGATTTGGTGATAAGTCCCATTTTTTTTAATATTGTACTATGTCTATGACTCGTTATATTCTTCAAATCCATTGTCCCGACCAAAAAGGGCTTATTGCAGGCACTACGCAAGTTCTTGCCAAAGCCGGAGCGAATATCATCGACCTCCAGCAGCATACAGCAAAAGATATCGAAACATTTTTTCTTCGTGCCGTATTCGACATCGAATCAGATGGCGTCCCTGAAGTCAGAAGACACCTCGAAACGATTGCCCCGCATTTGCAGTTGAACTGGAAGCTGTTCGACACCTCCAAGACGGAACGCGTCGCCATATTCGTCTCTAAAACAGACCATTGCCTTTACGACCTGCTTCTCAAGCACCGCGACGGAGACCTTCCCTGCGAATTCAGCTGCATCGTCGGCAACCACCCCGATCTTGGCCCCGTGGGTGGAACCTTCGGCGTGCCGTTCTACTATGTGCCGTCCAACCCCGACAAGTCGATTCCCGAGAACCGCTTCCGCGAAATCATCGCCGAAACAAAAACCGATACCGTGGTCCTCGCCCGCTACATGCAGATTTTGAGCGAATCCTTCACCGAAGAATTCAAGTACCGCATCATCAACATCCACCATGGGTTCCTGCCAGCATTTAAAGGTGCGAAACCCTACCACCAGGCATGGCACAAGGGTGTAAAGATTATCGGTGCAACGGCTCACTTCGCTACCGAAGACCTCGACCAGGGCCCCATTATTTGCCAAGATATTCAACGCGTGCCAGAGACTGCGAGCATCGATGAACTCGTGGAGCTCGGCAAAGATATCGAAAAACGCACACTGTCGGCCGCCCTCAAACTGTGGCTGGAACACCGCGTTTTCGTCTATGCAGGCAGAACATTCATCCTCTAGGAGTAGAACATGTCCGAAGAAATAAAGAATGAAGTCCCCGCTCAAGAGCCGACCGCAGTGACCGGCAACGAAGTGAAGACCGAAGCTACAGCCGAAGTCAAACAGACAATTATCGAGCCCGATAATGATAAAGAAATCGTCAATCCTTTGACTGGCGAAGTAATTCGTCCCGCAAAACACAAAGAAGGGTCTTCGAACTCTCCTTACAAGCAGTTCAAGCCCGAGACATTCGTCAACCCGATGACCGGCGAAGAAGAACAGACCACCATCGGTTCCCAAGTCATTGTCAAAAAAGACCGCGGACTGGCCTACTACGTCGGATTTGCGCTGCTTGTCGTATTGAGCTTTGCATTCTTCTTCATGCCGGGAATCGCGATAACATTCGCCGTGAGCCGCATTGCTGCTTTGAACACGACTGCAGCATGGGTCTTTAGCGCCATCTTGAGCTTTATCGTCTGGCTTCTCTTCAAGATGAAAATCAAGGGATTCGAAAAATCGTTCCATTGGTATTTGGTGCTTTGCGTCATCTGCCTGGTCGCCATGTTCGCCATCCAGTTCATCACCGAATACAATATCATCTCTGAAGTTATCTCCCTCCTCATCGGAGCCAAAGCTTAGGACTTTTCAATGAATAATACAGATACTTTTGTACACTTTCTCGTCGAATCTGGAGCACTCAAGTTTGGCGACTTCATCACCAAGAGCGGTCGCGAAACGCCTTACTTTATCAACACCGGAGAGTTCCGCACTGGCGCCTCCCTTTCGAAGCTCGCAGAATTCTATGCAGCTGCATTTATGAAGCACTTTAACGGCAAGGCGCAGAACCTCTATGGTCCGGCCTACAAGGGAATTCCTCTGTGCGCAGCGACAGCGATGAAGCTTTCGGACCTCTATGCCCAGAACCTTACGTTTACATACAACAGAAAAGAAGTTAAGGATCACGGCGAAGGCGGTTCCCTTGTCGGTTACAAGTATTCCGAAAAGACAAACGTCGTCATCATCGAAGACGTGATTACCGCAGGTACTTCCGTGAACGAGACAATGCAGGCGCTTTCGAAAATCGAAAACGCAAACGTCATCGGCCTCCTCATTTCTGTTGACCGCAAGGAAAAGCTTGAAAACGGCAAGTCCGCATTGCAGACGGTTCAGGACGAATACGGCATCGAAGCCCATTCCATCGTGAACATCAACGACATCATCGCGTTCCTCGAAAGCGAAGAAAACCGCAAGGCCATCAACGCCCCCGAAGGAATCCTTGACCGCGTCTATGCATACCGCGAAAAATGGGGCGCAGTCTAACTTTCGCCGTAAAATAAGTTGTTGCAAATGATGTTCAAGAAGTCGATACTTTCCATCGGATTTGCAATCTGCATGCTCGTCGGGTGTGCAGATTCTTATCATTGGACAGCGAGCCATCCGCTTTACAGCAAAGCGCCCTATAGCGGTATTGCCGTAACCGGTCTCGAGAACGCATTTGTCATCACGCGGTCATCTTGGTTTGCCAAACGTTTGGAAATCGACAAGGACAGCATCCAGATTAAAGGAACGCTTCACTGCCGAAACACATTCGAAACCGAAATGCGCAAGTCTTACGGGAGTCTCCTGGTCCTTCCGGATTCGGTCAATGCGAATTCTCCCGAAGAAAGTCTAAAGCTCGACGAGCGCATTTTCATCAAGGGCCATATTCCCGAGCAAGGGGTGTCCCTCAAGGATTCTGCTGGGAACGTTCCCCCCGTCATACTCATCTTGCACGAATTTATCATCGGCACGGACTTGAAGCGCGAGAATTTCTTTGACTACGCCCTTATCCACAACGAGAGCGGCGGCATCCGCAAACCGGACAATGTCAGCGCCATCTTTTCTTATACGCTTTGGGACAACTTGAAGCAGCGTCCGCTTTTCAGCGCCGTTGACGAAATCCAACAACCCATCACAACGTATAAGTTAAATAACTTGACAAATCTCATCCAGATTGCGGTCCAGAAGATCCACAAGAACCTTAATGCAGGAGTTTCGAAATGAAAAGACTCTTCGCTATTTTAATGGTTCTCGTTGCCTGGGCTAGTGCGTCCGAAGTTTACTTCGACTCGCGTTTTACCCTCTGGAAAGACGCCACCATCTTAATTTGGGCGCTGGACGGGAACTCCCCCGTCAACGCAAACGAGTTCTGCCTTTCGCTCCGCCGCAACAACACCGGCATCGGGGAACCCAAGTGCAGGCAACTCGGCGAATGGGAACGCGACTCCATTGCCACACGCTATGGTTCTTGGCTTTCGAACAACCTCGAAAAAGGCTTGCCGTCAAGCTACTTGCGTGTAAGACACCCCGGCATGGCAGCCAAGCTCCAGGCACTTGAGGACAACATCGTACTGTTCCTCGCACCGCAAGGGAAAAACATCCAAGTCGCCATTTTTGACGAAACGGCACAGGAACCCAAAGCCGCAGGCATCGTCAGGGCAAACAACGACAAAATCGCCCTCAGTGACGACATCGCCGCCACGTTCTTCGACAAGCGCACCAAGCGCCGCCTCACCAAAGAAGAACGCCTTAAACAACAAACGGAACCCGATGACCTCTACAAAGAAGTGCCCCACTTAAAATTTTGGGCAGGCATGGGTATCGGTTACTCGCAGGCTCATTTTCCGCTCACACCGGACAACTGGACAAGCAGCCACACCAGGAGCCGCGTCAAAAACTACCGCATCACAAAAGACTCCGTGAGCCTATGGAATTTCATCGAAGATGACGACGCATTCCTGAGCATTTACGCAGGCCTCACCTGGCACGGATTTATCGGCGTCGAATTCATGTACCGCTATTCCAACCGCGACATGAAAACAGACAATTCCGATACAGTTTATAAGGAACTGGACCATTGGAATTTTGGACAGCACGACATCGGGCTCAACGTACTGTTCTCCATGACGTACCCCATCAATCCATGGCTATCCATCACGCCACTAGCTTTTATCGGGTTCCAATACACATTCTACAACGAAGATATCGAACACAAGAGCGACGTGAAGACGCCATCCAGAGCATACCAGTACCGCGTCAAGTTCGAAGACGTCTATAAGGGCGCCCTGCTTGGAGTCGGTGGGCAATTCGTCTTCAAGAAGCATTACGGCGTTGACCTCCGTATGGGACTTTCTAGCCGCGGCAGGGACCTTTACGAAGCCCCCTCCCCGGATGCAGGCGCCGCCGCCACGACCATCGGAAGATTCACCCTCGATTGCTTTATCAGCCTCGGGTTTGAATACCATTGGACGCTGTAATTAGTTACTAGTTATTAGTTACTAGTTATTAGGAAAAAAGTCATTCTTAACGAAGTGTTGCGAAGCATCCTCAGTAACTAGTAACTTGGAACTCTTAACTAAAAACTTCCTACTAGCATTTTTTCTATCTTTGCCACCACTATGAGTGAAGACATTAAAGAAGAAACGAAAGAAAGAGTCAATCCGTTTTTAACACCTGTCAAAATTATCGAGCCAAAGAACAAGCTCCCCGACTATACATTCGACATGCTTCCCGAAGAGCAGAAGGTAATTCTCCGGGAACACGGCTGGACCGAGCTCATGCCCGTTCAGCGCAAGTCCATTCCTTACATGCTTGCCGCCCGCGATATGCTCGTGCAATCGAAGACCGGGTCGGGAAAGACCGGTGCATACGCCCTCCCGCTTCTGCAGGTCATCGTCCGCGACCATCCGTATCCGCAGGCACTCATTCTCGTTCCGACGCGAGAACTCTGCATCCAGGTGCAAGAAGAATTTGAAAAACTTTCGAAGGGCACCGGCATCAAGTCCGTCGCCATTTTTGGCGGCGTGAACTACGAACCGCAAATCAAGGCGCTCCGCGCAGGTGTCCACGTCATCGTCGCCACTCCGGGCCGCCTCATGGACCACATCCAGCGCGGCAATGTCGATTTGCTCTCCATCCGCGACCTCGTGCTTGACGAAGCCGACGAAATGCTCTCGATGGGATTCTACCCCGACATGCAGAAAATCCGCAAGTACTTGCCGAAGGCCATTTCTTGCACGATGTACAGCGCCACAATTCCGCAGACGGTCAAGAGCCTCGCCCGCGAATTTCAGCGCCCGAGCGCCGAATTCCTTTCACTCAGCTACGACAAGGTCATCGCAAACAACCTCGAACACCGCTACTACCTCTGCGACGTGATGGAAAAGGATTCCATGACCATCAAGGTTCTGGAATACTACAATCCCGAAAGTTGCATGATTTTCTGCAATTACAAGCGCGATGTGAGCTACCTGGAGCAAGTGCTTTCCGGTTATGGCTTTGAAGTCGGCGCTCTCAGCGGTGATGTGGCCCAGAGCCTCCGCGAAAAGACGCTCAACGCCTTCCGCGACAAGAAACTGAAGATTCTCATCTGCACGGACGTTGCCGCACGCGGCATCGACGTCGATCACGTGACGCATGTTCTCGTCTATGACCATCCTGCCGACCACGAAGTCTATGTGCATCGCAGCGGGCGTACCGCACGTGCTGGCCGTAGCGGCCTTTGCGTCTCGCTCATCACGCCCGTCGAAGAAATCGAACTCCGCCAGACCGCAGTCGATTTCGGCATCAACTTCATCAAGATGGACCCGCTGACAAACGAAGACATTGCGAAGAAGGTAAGCGAACGCACCCGAGTCCGCCTCGAAGAAGTCCGCAAGCACTTCGGTGGCCAGAAGGCAACGGAACGCATCAGCCGCATGCTCCCACTCGTGAAAGACCTTGCGAACGGCAGCACCGACGACCAGATGCTGCTCGCGTACCTGTTAGATAAATTTGCATGGAGGAAGTGATTTAGACGAAAGAACGCCTGCTGCGGCAGGCTATAGACGAAAGACGAGAGATATAATTTGGCGGCGCAGCCGCGATTATAAAACTTCCTACCGCCTACTTCCTACTTCTAACTTTTAAACCTCAAAGCGAGCAACGCGAGCGACCTCAGACCCCAAAGCGCGAAGCGCAAGCTCAAATCCCTAAAAATGGCTAAAATCAAAGTAAAATCCGCAAAAGAAATCGAATTGATCCGCGACGCAGGCGCACTCGCCGCCGAAACACTGATCCGTGCGGGCGAAATGTGCAAGCCCGGTGTTTCCACACTGGAAATCGACGAATTCATCGGCGACTACACACGCCAACACAAGGGCATCTCTGCCTGCATGGGCTACCACGGTTACCCGCGCTACGCCTGCATCAGCCTCAACGAAGTCGTCTGCCACGGCATCCCGAACGCAAACACCATACTCAAGGATGGCGACATCGTGAACATCGACATCACGACGATTCTCTCCGGCTACCACGGCGATACCTCCGCCATGTTCTGCGTCGGCAAGGTCTCTGACATTGCCCGCGAACTCGTCGATACCGCCAAGTTCTGCATGGAAGAAGGCATCCGTGCCGCTGGTGAACAAGGCGCACATTGGAACGACATCGGCTGCGCTATCCAGGACATTGCCGACGAGCACGGCTTCAGCGTCGTCGAAGACTACTGTGGACACGGCATCGGCCGCGGCTTCCACGAAGAACCGACCGTCTATCACTTCCGCAACTACGAACGTTGCCCGTTCATCGAAGTCGGAAACGTGTTCACCGTCGAACCGATGATCAACGTCGGCCGCCCTGGCACCAAGACTCTCAGGGACGGCTGGACCGCCGTGACCCGAGACGGAAGCCTCAGCGCCCAGTGGGAACACACCGTCGTAAAAACCAAGGACGGCATCGACATTTTGACACTCCCGCGCTAGCAAAAATACAAGTTCGGAAGCATTGATTATTAAAGCACCTCAGACACCTTCTCTGGGGTGTTTCATTTTTTTTGATGTAAGGCTTTACAATATTTTTTTCCAGCAAGACATAACGCCCCCCAAAAAAAACCGATATTTTTGTTGACATGAAAACAACAAAGCTATCAGCATTTTCTTTAGCCCTGTTGCTGGGAGCCTCCGCAGCTACAGCAGCCGATTCCAAAATATACACAGGAACCTTCTTTGACGAGAAGAATTCCTACTACGGTCCGGATTGCGAAAAAGACGGTTCCCAATCGACTGGCGCCTACTACACCGGCGATTACACCAGCCCATTCAAGACCGTCCTGGGTAAGACCGACAAGGATATCCAGGACAAGTTGGACGAACTCTGGAACCACTATTTTGGCGGCCAGAACGACAAAACCGTGTATTACGAAGACCGCGATGGTGGCTACATCGTCGATATCAACAACAACGATATCCGTTCCGAAGGCATGAGTTACGGCATGATGATTGCCGTGCAGACCAACCACAAAGATGAATTTAAAAAGCTCTGGAATTGGGCCAAGAGCCACCTCTGGCATGATCCCGCTAGAGGTGGCAACGGCTACTTCTCCTGGCAGGCAAACCGCGATGGTTCTACGCGAGACCAAGGAAATGCACCCGATGGCGAAATTTACTTCATGATGTCGCTCCTGTTCGCAGCTCACCGCTGGGACGACGAAAACTACATGAAGGATGCGCAAACAATTCTGAAAGCATGCTGGAAAGGCAATGGCGGCTCCCTGTACAGCGAAAGAGATTTCATCGCTACATTCCAACCGACAGACGGCAACAACACTTGGGGTGATGCCTCCTACAGCCTGCCAGCATTCGTCGATTTGTTCAGTCGTTGGTCCGATACCAACAAGGACAAATGGCAGAAGGCGACAAAAGCCACCCGCGACCACATTTACAACTCCGCTAACCCAAAATCGGGTCTGTGCAGCGACTACAGCAACTTTGATGGAACGCCGCACTATGCATTTAGCGACAATTCCACGAAGTATGCGTTCGACGCCATCCGTTGCCCCATGAACTACGGCATGGACAGTTACCTGTTCGGCGTGGATATGCAGCGCCAGACAAAGATTGCCAAAGTTATCACCGACTTCTTCGAGAAGGACGGCTATAAACACGGGCACTTCAACTGGGATGGCACCAACGGATATGGAGACTTCACCATCGGCCAAGCCGGAGCAAACGCCGTGGCGACCTACGCGTTGCTCGAAGAAAATGATTACAAGGACTTGGTCAAGAAGGTCCTGCAGAAAGCCTGGGACTCCAAACCCATTGTGGGCAGCCAGCGCTACTATGACGGTCTAGTCCATTACCTCGCCATGCTCCATCTCACCGGCAACTTTAAAATCTGGAAGCCTAAGCCGCAGGTCGAAAAAAAGACTATAACAGCAAACGAATACAACGGTGTGAAATACGAAAAGGATACCACATTCCACGCATTCGAATCTTGCAAGCTGTACGAATTGACCGTAAAGCCTGAACCGCAAAAAGATACGACAGTAAAAGACACAACCGTGAAAGACACATCCTCTGCAATTCATACAACCATGAGGATAAGTAGCCTTGTCAAAGTAAGGACGACGAACCACTCCATCGTCATCGAAAACGCTCCGGCAGGCGCTAGGTTTGCCATCACGGACCTCAACGGACGCGTTCTCGCGACATCAAAGATAAACTCAGCAACGCAAGAAATCCGCATCGACAATAAAGGCGTCATGTTAGTCGTTGTCGGCGATAGGGCGTACAAGGTCATGAAGTAATCCTCCGCAAAGCGAAATTGATTGGGGCGTGCCGCGATTGCGCGCCCTATTTTTTATTTACGCTTCATTTTTCGCACCCAAACTTGCAGTTTTCCGCAAAAAAGATTAGTTTTACGGGCACCACCCACCACTCCAAGTCTCTAGCCAATGTCATTTCTCAGCAACGCACGCGACAAAACCATCAAGTTATTTTTCCAGCGGAACGATTTCATCAAGAAGTTTGGCGAAATCGAGAACGTCGATATCGACACGCAAGAAAACATTGCAACCATAGCCATCCTTCTACATGGAGAAACGGAACCGACCACACTTTATGCCCATTATTACTTTGAAGATGGGGAACAAGGGACCGAAATGGTGATAAGCAAAGTAGATTGCGAAAGAGAACTGATTAACGTCATCGCCGCATGGTGGTTCAAGGGACACACAATCAAAAAGACACTCCCCAAAGGAGCCGGACTATTCGCAAAAATTCTGTTCTAATGCTTCACAGAAAGGATTCTACATGGACGAGCAACTTCAAAAAATCCTAAACAACGTCAATTTTAGCGTCAACGCGAACAAGCAAACAATGGACTTGACCGTTCTTCCCCACGGCGAAAGTTCCCCCATTTCGTTCCATATGAACTACAAGCTCGTCGAAAAAGGGGACGAAACCGAAATTTTCATCCAGAATGTGGCTTCAGACCGACTCTGGATTGACGAACTCATCAAAATGTGGCTCGAACGGCGCAATTTTCAATACAAGATTCCCCCAAACATCGCTGGATTTGTTAAAATGTTTTTGAAATAGGAGTAAAAAGAGGCGCCCATGTTGAATTTTAAAGAATACAAAGACAAGAAAGAAGAATCCATCCAGGAGATGGTCTATTCCATCATATTCAACTTGATAACGGACATTCCGGACTCGCTCCTAGCCCCCAATACCGATCCCGACAAAAGGGTCGAGATTTTAACTAGACAGGCAGCATTGAAGGCTGCCACCGTAAGTACATCTCTTTCCATTCCGGCTGGCTTCACCGGAGTCCTCACGTCCATCCCGGATATCGCCGCTGTATGGCGCATCCAGGCGCAGCTCGTCTCCGACATCGCCTGCACCTACGGCAAGTTCGCCATGCTTTCACGCGAAGCCATGGTCTGGTGCCTATTCCGCCACAGCGCGGCCTCTCTCCTTCGAGATGTCGCCGTCCGCACCGGCAGCCGCATTGTCGTGCAGAAGCTCTCGCTTTCGGCGCTCCAAAAACTGCTCCAGAAAATCGGTGTCAAGGTTTCCACGAACTTCCTCGGTCGCATCGCCCTCCGCGCCATCCCCGCCATCGGGGCCATCGGCAACGGAGCCTACACATTCTTTGATACAATGGAAGTCGGTAAAACCGCAGCCACTTACTTCAAGGCACTAGAGGGTATGGAAAAGCCGGAACTCGTCGAAAATTCCATCGACAAAGAAGCAGCCTCCGACGAAGACGATACCGAATTCAACAAAGACGAAGCCATCTAGTTTCTACATATTTAAATTGCCCACCCGCCTGTGACCACCGCCCCTAAAATCAAGGAGTTCTTCAAGCGACATGGAGTTTTCGGACTCCTCACGCTGACACTTCTTTTCCTTTTTACGTTGTCTTGTATCGTTGAACGAACTCCGCTGAACGATGGCGCTGGTTACGACGGCGCATTCTACTACAGCGTCGCGCAGAATTTTTCTACGGACTTCTGGACTACGGGGTACGACAGTTTCCGCATTTTCCGCATTTCCCGTTCTTTCTGATAAACTTGTTCTTTTCGCTTTTAGGCATCGAGGCGACGCACGCAAACCTGATGCACTCAATGTACGTGCTCCATTTTGCAAATTTCGCCATCCAGTTGGTGTTCTTTTTCAAGCTTATAAAGCTTTGCGCCTGGAAAAAGGCGACTTCGGCCATCATTTTCGCCTGTTTCTTTTTCAATTACTTCGTCCTCAAGAACTGCGGTTATGAACCGTTCCAAACAGACGCTTTCGCCATCACGATTTTCCTCGTTTCTTTTTACTATTTGCAGTGCGGCAAGTTTACGCGCTCACTCCTAGTTTCGTTCCTGGGAATTCCTACATGGCCGACGATTACATACATGATTTGGCTCCTGTACTTTTTCAAGGACCCGTTTCCGCAAACGGCCAGGCGTCTAAACGTCCACACGGGCAAAGCCGTCGCCATCGCGTTCCTGCTGATGTCTGTCGGGGCGGTCGCGACGCTCTACCTGCTTCACAAGCAACCGCTCCTCGAAAGCATGCTTTTTCGCGAGGCGTCAGTACCGTTGCTGCTAGCAAGCGCCATCGCCTGGGGAGCGTTCCTGTATTTCGCCTTGCGATGCTGCGATTTCCATTTTTACAGTCCGCTCACCTACATCCGCGAATTTTTCCGCCAGTCCATCTGGAAAAAGGCAATCATCGTGGCCCTACCCTTTGCCGCGATTTCGATTTTCCTGAAAGCCCACACCAACGACGAATTCTACTTCAATGAAGTCGCATTCCTTCTCCAGACGCTTCTCCGCCCGCTCAAGTACCCGCTAGTCACCCCGGCCGCGCATGTCTGCTACTTCGGGATTTTGCCGTTGCTCGCCCTCGTCTATTTCCGGGATTTCTCCAAAAACGTCTTTGACCGCAGCGCCGGTTACGCGCTTGCCTTCCTCGCTTTCCTCTTCTTTGCCACAGACAGCGAAGCACGGCACGTCATTCCGCTTCTCCCAATGATTCTCGTGCCACTTGGATGCGTTCTCGACAAGGCGAATTTGGATGCAAAAGCGGCTACATCGTTAATTGCCCTGCAACTCGTGCTCAGCCATTTTTATATACCGATTAACGTCGAAGGGACTGCCGAAGCATTGGCATCAAATGATTATTACGGTGTCGCCCAGCGGTATTTCATGAATTTTGGCCCTTGGATGTCGCCTTTATTCTATACTGTTTGGCTCTCGATTGCCGTTATATCAGGCTTTTTAGTCTATTTAATTGTGAAAAAGCGCAAAAACTAGTCTTTTTCGACCCGTTTTGTTCAATCAAAAGAAAAACCGCCCTTGAGCCAGCCCCGATTTTTTTCTATTTTTGGGCGCAACATTCAATAACATCAACTCCATCAGTGGAATAAAATATGAAAAACATTGAAAAGCACAGAAATATTGGTATTTCTGCACACATCGACTCCGGTAAGACAACCCTTACCGAACGTATTCTCTACTTTACAAAGCGCATTCACGCTATTCACGAAGTCCGTGGCAAGGACGGCGTCGGTGCCACGATGGACTCCATGGAACTTGAACGCGAACGCGGCATCACGATTCAGTCTGCCGCTACGTTCGCAAACTGGACCCACACCAAGAGCGGTGAACAGGACTCCATCAACATCATCGATACCCCGGGGCACGTGGACTTCACTATCGAAGTGGAACGTTCTCTCCGCGTGTTGGACGGTGCTATCCTCGTCCTTACAGGTGTTGAAGGCGTCCAGTCCCAGTCCATCACCGTTGACCGCCAGATGAAGCGCTACCATGTTCCGCGCGTCGTGTTCGTGAACAAGTGCGACCGCTCCGGTGCAAACCCGCTCCGCGTTGCCGTCATGCTCAAAGAAAAGCTCAACCACAAGCCCTGCGTCATGCAGATTCCTATAGGCTTGGAAGCCAATCTTAAGGGCGTGGTTGACCTTATCGAAATGAAGGCCTACTACTTCGAAGGCGACAACGGCGACGACATGATCGAAAAGGAAATCCCGGCCGAACTCGTTGACCAGGCCAACGAATACCGCGAAAAGCTCATCGACTGCTGCGCCGACTACAGCGACGAAATCATGGAAAAGGCCATGGAAGGCCAGTACGGCGTTGATGATATCGACAAGGCCCTCATTAAGAAGACCATCCGCGAAGCCACCATCCGCCTCGACATCACTCCGGTGTTCATGGGTTCCGCCCACAAGAACATTGGCGTGCAGAAGCTCCTCGACGGCGTTATCGACTACCTCCCCTGCCCAACCGACGTTGAAAACAAGGCCCTCGACCTCGACAACAACGAAGCCGAAGTCATCCTCAAGAGCGAAGACAACGCTCCGCTCGTCTGCTACGCGTTCAAGCTCGTGAACGACCGCTATGGCCAGCTCACCTACATCCGCGTCTATCAGGGTACCCTCAAGAAGGGCGACATGATTACCAACATGGCCACCGGCAAGAAGGTTTCTGTTGGCCGCTTGGTCCGTATGCACGCTGACGAAATGGTGGATATCACCGAAGCCGGTGCAGGCGACATCGTCGCTCTGTTCGGTATCGACTGCGCTTCCGGTACGACATTCACGGATGGCAAGAACCACTACAACATGACTTCCATGCACGTTCCTAACCCGGTTATCGAACTTGTTATCGAAGCCAAGAACCGTGACGACCTGGACAACATGTCCAAGGCCCTCAACCGCTTCACGAAGGAAGACCCGACGTTCCAGGTCGAAGTCGATAAGGAATCCGGCCAGACCATCATCAAGGGTATGGGCGAACTCCACCTCGACGTTTATATCGAACGTATGCGCCGCGAATACAAGTGCGACGTCCAGACTGGTGCTCCGCAGGTGGCTTACCGCGAAACCATCACCCGTCCGGCCAAGTTCGACTACACCCACAAGAAGCAGACTGGTGGTTCCGGTCAGTACGCTAAGGTTGTCGGCGAAATGCGTCCGATGGCTGTCGAAGGCGACCAGGAAAAAGTCTATAACTTCGTCAACTCCGTCGTCGGTGGCCGTATTCCGAAGGAATACATCCCGTCTTGCGACAAGGGTTTCCAGAGCTGCATGGAAGCTGGTTCCTTGATCGGCTTCCCGGTCGTGGGCATCGAAATGGAAGTCCAGGATGGTGCATTCCACCCGGTGGACTCCTCTGACATGGCGTTCCAGATTGCAGCCCGTATGGCCTTCCGCGAAGCTTTCGCCAAGGCTGGTGCTCAGATCCTCGAACCGATCATGAAGGTCGAAATCCAGACTCCGACCGAATTCCAGGGTTCTGTCGTGGGTAACGTGTCCCAGCGCCGTGGCCACGGTCTTCAGGGCCTCGTCCACCCGCTGGCGGATCTCCGCCGAGGGGATCCCCAGATTTTCCGGGGCAAAGGCCACGTCCTCCTCCACCACGTTGGCAACGATCTGGTTGTCCGGGTTCTGGAAGACCATGCCTACGGTCCTTCGGATCTCCAGCAGCAGCGCCTCGTCGGAGGTGTCCATGCCATCGATCCAGACCGTTCCGCCGGAGGGCAGCAGCACGCCGTTGAACTGCTTGGCCAGGGTGGATTTCCCGCAGCCGTTGGGGCCGATCACCGCGGTGAAGCTGCCGGCCTCGATTTCCAAATTCACTTGTTCAAACACCGGGAGCGAAAGCCTGTCCCCGGAGGCTGGGTAGGTAAAGCTGAGCGCTTCGGTACGAATGATATTTGACATAGGTTCTCCTTATCGAATTGATAATTGACAATTGAAAAGTGACAATGAAATGTGTTTTGCAAATTGCAATTTGCAAAACTCCGACAATTCTCAATTATCAATTTTCCATTCTCAATTGCCCGGCGCGAGCCAGCGGCCCGTGGCGCCGCAGGGCAGCACCAGGCCGGAATCTGTGACGGGAAGGCCGATTTCGTGGCTCTCCGTGTGGCCGCCGAAGCGCTTGGACAGAATGCTGTCCAGAATATAGCCCACCACGGAGGGGGCCAGGCCGGTGGTGTAGGAATTGACCAGCACGAACAGGGGCTGATCCGACAGCACCCTGCTCACCAGCTCCACAAAGGGATAGAGGCTGGTTTCCAGCTTCCAGATCTCTCCGGAGGGGCCTCTGCCGTAGGAGGGCGGGTCCATGATCACCACGTCGTACCGCTTGCCCCGGCGGATCTCCCGCTCCACGAACTTGCCGCAGTCGTCCACGATCCAGCGGATGGGAGCGTTCTCCAGGCCGGAGGCCCGGGCGTTCTCCTTTGCCATCTGGACCATGCCCTTGGCCGCGTCCACATGACAGACGCTGGCGCCCCCCGCCGCGCAGGCTAAAGTGGCGCCGCCGGTGTAGGCGAAGAGGTTCAGGGCCTGGATGGGCCGGCCGGCGGACCGGATGGTCTCGGTGATGAAATCCCAGTTCACCGCCTGCTCCGGGAAGATACCGGTGTGCTTGAAGTTCATGGGCTTCACCAGGAAGGTCAGATCCTTATAGTGCAGGGTCCAATGCTCCGGCAGCTTGTGGTCGGACCACTTGCCGCCGCCGGTGCTCGACCGGGCATAGCGGGCGTCATACCGCCGCCAGCGGGGATCCGTCTTCGGGGTGTTCCAGATCACCTGGGGATCCGGGCGAACCAGGATATAGTTCCCCCAGCGCTCTAACTTTTCGCCGTCAGAGGTGTCCAACACCTCATATTCCTTCCATTGGTCAGCAATCCACATGGTGTTTCTCCGTTTATCTTTGATCGTTCAAGGGGTTTGATTCCGTGCAGTCACAGCCGCCCGGTTTTGATCCTCAGGGCTCCTCGGGGTCCGGGTCCGGGTCGGGGTCCGGGTCCGGCTCCGGCTGGTTGTTTATGGCCTCCCGGGCCTCCCGGATCGCGGCCTCCAGCTCCAGCAGGGTATCCTGGCTGTGGACGGTGCAGCGGGTGATCTTGTTCTCCTCCAGAGCCCGTTCCAGGGTGGCGCTGCTGTCGTTCTCGCCGTCCTTCAGGACGGAGATGGTCTTGGCTTCAATCTCATTGAGGGTGAACCGCTTCAGGGCGGGATAGGCCTCCGCCAGCGCTTTGAACTCGGCGCTGTTCACGATGCCCCGGTAAACCAGGCAGTAGTCGTTGCAGCAGTAGGCCTGGCCGCTCTTTCCGTTGGGATAGCACAGCTGAATATCAAAGCCGGCATGGTTGGAGCATTTCTTTTCCGGCACATCCGAGGCAAAGAGCTGGATGGTCTTGGCTTCGCACATATCTCCGGCCAGCAGACCGGTCTGGCTGCAGACCTGGCAGGTGACAAACGCCTCATCCTGCGGCATCTCAAAGGTGCCGATCTCCTCCGGGGGCAGATCCTCCACCAGAGAGGACATGACCTTTTTCCACATGACCACAGCCGGGTTCGTGTTCACCACGGGTCGGACCTCCTCCGGGTTGTCAAAGCCGCACCAGACCGTGGCGGTATAGCGGGGCGTGAAGCCCGAGAACCAGCGGTCGTGGTTGTCGGAGGTGGTGCCGGTCTTGCCCGCCACGGGGACGCCCTCAATCTGGGCGGGTCGGCCGGTGCCGTTCTGGCAGGCGTACTGCAGCATATATACCATATACCAGGCCGCGTGGGCGTCCATGGCCACGTCGGTCTTCTGCTCGTTGTCGAGGATCACGTTGCCCTCGCTGTCCACCACCTTGGTGTAGGACCGGGCCTTCCGGTAGACGCCGCCGTTGGGGAAGGTAGCGTAGGCCGAGGCCATTTCCCGGATGGTGAGGCCGTGGGTCAGCTGGCCCATGCCGAGGGGCGCCAGCGCCACGTCGGTGAAGCCGATGCCGTTGATCTCCTCCCGCTCCACCAGGCTCGTCAGACCGAAATGCTCCCTGGCAAAGGCATAGCTCTGCTCCGGGGTCACGTCCGCCAGCACCTTGACGGCGATGGTGTTCAGAGACTGGGCCAGGCCGTTGTTGACCAGCATCCAGCCGCTGTATTTCCGGTTTTCGTTCTGGGGCCAGTCCTTGCCGTTGAGCTCCATATAGGGAGAGTCCTCATAGGCGGAGCCCGGGGTGATGATGCCCATGGCCAGGCCGGGGCCGTAGACCGTCAGAGGCTTGATGGAGGAGCCCGGAGACAGCTTGGAATTCGTGGCCCGGTTCCAGGTCAGGTTGCCTTCCTTCTTGCCAACGCCGCCGGCAATGGCCACGATATCACCGGTCTCGTTGTCGATGACCACAATGGCGGACTGCATCTGCTGGGTGGAATAGGTCTCGGGCACGTTGGCAGGATCGGAATAGATCGCATCCACCTTGGCCTGGAGGTCCAGGTCGACGGTGGAATAGATCCGGTAGCCGCCGGAGGTCACCATCTGACCGGCCACCGCCTCGGAAACGCCCTTCTTCTCCACCAGATCCGCGATCACGTCCCGGATCACCATGTCCTCAAAGTAGGTGTAGTAGTCTTCCTCCTCCACCTCAAACTGATTCTGGGTCTGGCAGATGGGGCAGATATAATAGTCGCCGGCGGCGTCGAATTTCTTGATGGTGCCGGAATAGCCGCAGGAAACGCAGGTAAACTTCTGATCGCCGGTCACCAGGTTCTTGAACTCCAGCTTCTGGTCGCTGGCGCTTTCATAGGCCTCGTCGGAGAGATAGCCCTGCTCGTGCATCTGCTGCAGGATCGTCAGGGTCCGCTGCTCGTTGTTTTCCGGGTAGATATAGGGATCGTAGCGGGAGGGGTTGTTGGTGATGCCGATGATACAGGCGCATTCCTTCACGGTCAGCTCGTTCAGCTCCTTGCCGAAGTAGACGTTGGCCGCGCTCTTGACGCCGTAGGCGCCCTCCCCCAGATAGATGGTATTCAGATACCACTCCAGGATTTCTTCCTTGGAGTAGTGCTTTTCAAAGTCCAGGGCCCGGAAGATTTCGGTGATTTTCCGGCGAACGGTGACGTCCTTGTCCTGGCTCAGGTTTTTGATCAGCTGCTGGGTCAGGGTGGAGCCGCCGAAGCTGCCGCTGCCCAGGAACATATTGGCGGAGGCGCCCAGGGTCCGGATCCAGTCCACGCCGTCATGCTCCCAGAAGCGCTTGTCCTCGATGGCCACGGTGGCGTTGATGATCTCGGGGGGAACCTCGTCCAGGCTCACCCAGACCCGGTTTTCCACCGCCAGAAGCTGCCGAAGCTCCTCAAACTCGCCGGTCTTCGGGTTTTTGGCATAGATGAAGGAGCTCTGGTTCAGCCGCATGCCGTTCAGGCTGAAGTGGGTTTCGTCCCGCTGCCGGACCTCCTCCAGATAGGCAACGCCTTTATCCAGCACCCGCCTGGCGGCAACGCCGCCGGCTACGCCTAAGGTGGCGGTGACAAAAATCGCCGCCGCCACAAACAGCCAGAGGATATGAACAATCCGGCCCGTGATGGTTCTCTGGTGCGGGTCCCGGACGATTTTTCGTTTCAGATTGGATGGATTACGCATGATACAGTCCTCCATTTGCAGACATACGCGGATAACATACAGTGCTCGCAATATATCAGCATACATTATACACTATTATCCCTCGGCTTGTCAAACAGAATGCTCCCGTCTGCGTGGGTTTTTACGGAAAATTTACAGATGGGGTTTCCCTGCAGGAACCGGTCTCCAAGCCCGGTTTTTTTGACGAGCCGCCGGGAAAAAGGTTCCTGGGACCGTAAAGGCGGCCCGGCGCAACGCACCGGGCCGCCTTTTGAAGCGGGTCACGTAAAGCAGTCAAAATAGGTCAGGAAGGTCTCCATGGTGAGATCTCTGGGCATGACGAACCGGGGGATCCGGTAGGGATCCGTCCTCGGACAGATCCTTGAAGGGCAGCTCCGCAGCAGACAGACACAGCGTTTCAGGATCAGATTCATAAGCGTTCTCCTTTGGGGCAAGCAAAAAACGGAGCTGTCTCTGCTCTGTACGAGCAAGGGCACGCTCCGTTTTGCGGTTTCTATTGGATTACACCTTTTCCTTGACCTTGGCAGCCTTGCCCAGACGATCCCGCAGGTAGTACAGCTTGGCTCTGCGAACCTTGCCCTTACGGACGGTCTCGACCTTGACAATGTTGGGGGCATGGATGGGGAAAACCTTCTCGCAGCCCACGCCGTAGCTCAGGCGGCGGACGGTGAAGGATTCCTCGATGCCGCCGTGCTTCTTGGCAATGACGGTGCCTTCGAAAACCTGGACTCTCTCACGGGAGCCTTCCTTGATTTTTACATGAACCCGGACAGTGTCGCCCACGCGAACCACGGGCAGCTCTTCCTTCATGTACTGGCTGGTTAAAGCCTTCATCAGATCCATTTGTTTGTCCTCCTTGTTATTTGGGCGTTCATGACACAGGAAATGCCGCTGCGCTCATCACGCCGGCAGTGCCAGAGGACCACTCCATTCATAGGCCGGTATATAATAGCACAGGCTTTTCAAAAATGCAAGTGTTTTTTTACAATTTTTCCAGGCTTTTCAGCGCAGGCAGGGCGTTGCCCGCATAGTCAAAGAGGCCCTGGTTGGCCCACTCGTTGCCGCCGGGGCCGGTTTCCCGGATATAGGCCAGGCCCTCAGGGGTAGTCCAGCCGCTGCCCTTCACCGGCAGCCAGGCGGGCTCCCACCAGACGAAGCCCCGCCCCAGGTCCTTGGGGACCGAGCGGATCACGGCCCACAGGTCCCGCAAAAAGGCAGCCTGCCCCTCCGGGCTCATGGGATAGGGTACGCCGGCTGCGGTCCTCTCGTTGGCGGCCAGGCCCCGCTTCTCTGACCGGGAGATGCCCTCATACTCGTTGCATTCGGTCAGGGTGAAGGCGGTGGAGGTCTCCACCACGATCATGGGCTTGCCGTACCTGTTCGCCAGATCCTGCATATTATCCCCCAGGGATTCCATGCTGCCGTGCCAGAAGGGGTAATAGCTGAGGCCGATGCAGTCGAAGTCCGCCCCGCCTGCGGCCAGGTAGCTGTCGAACCAGTAACGGTACAGGCCGTTGTTGCCCCCGTTGTCCAGGTGGATCATGGTCCGGATCCCGGGATCCGAATCCTTCACCGCCCGCAGACCGGCAGAGACGAACCGGGCGATATTCTCCCAGTTGGGGGTCTTCCCCAGGGGCCAGAGCAGGCCGTTGGAAAGCTCGTTCCCCGGGGCCACCATGGCGGGCAGCAGGTCCGCCTTCCTGAGGGTCTCCAGGGTCTCCCGGGTGAAGGCATAGATCGCCTGCTCCAGTTGTTCGGGATTGAAGCTCGCCCAGGCCTTGGGGGGATACTGCTTCCCCGGATCCGCCCAGAAGTCGGAGTAGTGGAAGTCCAGCAGCCAGGGCAGGCCCGCGGCCTTGGCCCGGCGGGCCAGCTCCATCGTCCGGGCCAGGTCGTTGGTGCCGGCGCCATAGGGCTTGCCGGCTTCGTCATAGGGGTCGTTCCAGAGCCGGAGGCGGATCAGGTTCACGCCGTGGCGGCGCAGGATGCGGAGCAGATCCTCGGGCGGGCCGATGTGGGCATACGTCCGTGACTCTTCGAGTTCGGCCCCTACAGGCTCGGACGGGCCGATGTGGGCATCGGCCCCTACGGGCTCGGGCGGGCGGCCAGTGGCCGCCCCTGCGGCGGAAACGGTTTCGATTCTGTCATTGCGAGGCCAGTCCGATGACTGGCCGAGGCAATCCGTTCCCCCGTCCCCTGTTGCCTGTTGCCTGTTGCCTGTTGCCTGATCGTAAAACCGGCCGCCGGCGGCCTCCACCTCCAAAAGCGAGGAAATATCTGCGCCTTTGATCAGATCAATCATCGAAGGTGAACCTCTTGTACATGGCGCCGTAGCGGAACCGGGCCAGCTCGTTCTTGGCCAGAACGTCCGCCTCATTGCCCCGGTATTGGCAGCGCAGGCAGTAAAATTCGTCTTTTTCCTTGTCGTAGAACATGTCCATGTCGATGTCCCGCATAAAGCAG
Source organism: Fibrobacter sp. (assembly GCA_017520105.1). Next base: position 4,024 of record JAFWRL010000157.1, on the reverse strand, counting down.
GAGGGGCACCGGTAATTCAGTCTGCCCTTTCCAGATTGAGCCATGTGGTAAAGACCTCCTTTTCCTTGAGATTCCGTTCATAGCCGAGGGTGAACATGGGGCTGAAGGCATAGCCCTCCCGCACGAAGCCGATCTTATTCCGGCCGTTGGCCAGCATGGAGACCCGGGTTTTGATGGGCGGGATGGTGCAGCTGACCTCCTCGGCCCCGGGGACCGCAGCCTCCCGGCACTTGTATTCATAGGGGATCGTCACGCTGTCGGCCTCCCCTGCCTCAATATGCAGGGTCAGGGAGGACATATCCTCGGTGTACTCGGTGGTGCCGTAGCAGGCCACCATGTATTCCTTCACGGTGACGGTCTCATTGGGATCCGACAGGGACAGGATGTTCCGGTCGATCCGGATGTTGGAGCTGCCCTCTGAGAAGGTGATGACGGTCTGCAGCTTCACGGTGAGGCCGCCGGCAAATTCAATGTCCACCGGGTCCAGGGTCAGGATCCGGTCCTCTCCCACATGGGAGAACCGGGCCTTGGTGCGGCAGAGGCAGAGATCCACCTCTTCTCCCTTCCAGCAGACCTTGGCGGAACGGACGGTGCCTTCGCCGGCATAGTGGGTGAAGTAGCCGGCCCGGTACTTCTCCTGGATCAGGAAGGGATAGCTGGCGTCCTGGATATGGGGGGTGCCGATGCCCACGGGCCACTCCAGCTTGGCGGCGTAGGGCCGCAGGTCCACGATGGCGCCGCCCTGGTCCATGTTGACGCAGGCCCGCATATAGGGGTCGCAGTACCAGAACAGCTGCTTGTCGGAGCCGTAGAGGATGTCCCGCCACAGGGCGCATTCCGGGGTGGTGTAGCTCTTGACGGACCGGTAGTAGTCGGCAAACTCGGCCATGGTCATATCCACCAGCTTGCCCTCGGCCTTCAGCTTGCCGTAGTAGGCGCAGCCGTCCTCATAGGACTTGTACAGCAGCTCATAGGGCTGCTCCCAGCGGCCCATCTTGTTCATCCAGCCGGGGCCCACGAACATCATGTTGTAGGCGTAGCCGTCGTTGTATTTGGAAAGGCTCCGGTACTGGTCGATCAGGTTGTAGAGATAGGGATATTCCCAGGTCTTGGTGTCGTAGATCATGCCCCGCAGCACGTTCTGGGGATGGGTGCCGAAGTTGGAGCCGTTGCCGTCGTAGCAGGCCAGCAGGTCCCGGCTCAGATGGGGGATCGCCACGATGCCGCTGTCCTCCGCTGCGTTGGCGGCGGGGGCGTGGGTGTTGACCTTGGAGGGGATCCAGGGGGCCCAGGGGCCGCCGTCCATGAAGGTGTACCAGGAGTTGTTGCAGGTGTGGTAGGCCTTGGGGCCCTCCTCCCAGCAGGTAGCCACGGCGCACTTGACGGAGGGGTACTCGGCCTTGATAAAGTTGATCAGATCCGCGTCCATGTAGTAGGAGCCGGTGGATTCGGGATAGAAGCCGAATGCCTCATAGAACTTGCCGAAGACGTCCCGGACGATGGATTTCTTGTCCTCCATGGAGAACATCCAGATGCAGAAGTCCTTGGTCTTGTACTTCTCCCGGAACTGCTCGCAGGGCAGGCCCAGCAGGGACAGGGAGATCTCGTCGCCGTAGGCTTCGTGGTGCTCCTTGGCCAGGGCCACGGCCTCGGCGTTGAAGAGGCTGGCGTAGGTCATCTGGATGGTGGTTTTCAGCCCGTGCTTGTGGGCCAGGTATTGCTGGGTCTTGAAGATGTCCAGGCTCTCGGTCAGCAGCGCCTTCCGGCCCAGATTCTCCTCCTTGCCGTGGCCGGTGACCTTTTCGGCATATTCCGGCACCATTTCGGGCCGGTGAATCAGATTCAGAATCAGTTTGTCCATAGTATTCTCCATTTTTGTTTCGTTTATCTTATGCTGAGGGACGCGTCGTCGATCTTGCCCCAGGCGCCGGCGGCGGGGGCCTTCACATAGATGCCCAGGGTCAGGGTCTGGCCCGCCTGGTATTCGATGCCGGAAACCGTACCGGAATGCCACTCGTTCCAGGCGGTGATCTCCATGGGCGCCGTGTCCACGATCTCCCCGTCCACCTCGGCGTAGGCGTAGACCTCATAGGCCCCGCAGTCGCCGCCCATGATGTGGATGGTGAAGTCGTAGGTGCCGGTTTCCAGGTCCGCGGGGGTCTGCTCCAGGGTGAACTCCACCTTGTCCGCGTCCGGGGACCAGAAATGATAGTGCCAGTCGCCGGTGCGGGAGTCGCCGGTTTTCTCCTCCAGATGGACCTCCTCGCAGCCGCCCAGGTTCTCCAGAACCCAGGGAGCGTCGACCCCGTCCTCGAAGGAGGGGTTGCCCAAGAGGTTCACGTTCTCGATGATCAGCGTCAGCTTGGCCGGCAGGCCAGCAGCTTCCCCGTTGATCGTATAGGTGCCGGGATCCACCAGCTCCGCGGGGTCCTTGTCCCACACCACCGGCACAGCCTGGCGGCTGCCGTCGATCATGATCCCGTTCACAGTCTCCGGCAGAGTAAAGGCGTCCCCCACCGTGACCCGCAGCTGCACCTCCTCGGTGCTTTCCATGGTCAGCTCGGTCTCGTTGCCGTAGCGGATCAGGTTGAAGGCCATGAGGCCTTCCATCACGTGGCCCTTGGCGTCGAAGAAGGCCTGGTTATCCACGGCGCAGCCGCCGAACCACTTGCCTGCGTCCTCGGGGTCATATTCGCCCGCGTAGGAGGAGGCCCAGCCGGAGCCGTACTGCTGCCAGAGCTTCTGGTTCTCCGCCTTGGAGGCGCCGCCCACGGTGATCCAGGTGCCCTCCCAGTAGCAGACGCCGATGCCGCCGGCATCCACCACCGCCTGGGTCACGTCCCGCAGGTTGTTGACCTGGCCCTGGGGGGTATAGGGATAGGGCTTGTCCACGGAGCTATCGTCGGAGATGGTGTTGCCGGAGAAGTCGAAATCCTCGCCGGTCCAGGCGTAGGAGGTCTCCATCACCATGACCTGCTTGCCGAAGTTCAGCCGGATCTGCTTGAGGACCTTGGTCAGGTTCTGCAGGTTGCCGTGCCAATAGGGATAGTAGGAGGAGCCGAAGACGTCGTAATCCAGGCCGTTGTCCCGCAGGGCATTGGCATAGGCCCGGTAGCCGGACTCATCGGGGCTGGCAAAATGGACCGCCACCAGGGCCTCGGGATAGACCTCCCGGATGGCCTTGGAGCCCGCGGACATCAGCTTCACGATGGCGGGCCAGGTGTTCTCTCCGCACATGGCGCCGTTGGTCTCGTTGCCCACCTGGACCATGCCCACGTCCACGCCGGCCTGCTTCAGCTTCTGCAGGGTTTCCCGGGTGTAGGTCTCCAGAGCGTCGGCCTTGGTGTCCAGATCCATATCCTTCCAGGCCTTGGGGACCATCTGCTTGCCGGGATCCGCCCAGAAATCGGAATAGTGGAAGTCCACCAGCAGCTTCATGCCGTACTTTGTGGCCCGCTGTCCGATCTCCAGGGCGGTATCGGCGTTGCAGTTGCCGCCGCCGTAGCCCCGGCCCTGGGAATCAAAGGGATCGTTCCAGACCCGGACCCGGATGTAGTTGACGCCGTTCTGGGCCAGGATCTTGAACACGTCCTGCTCAGCGCCGTCAAAGTCATAGTATTTGACCCCGCTGGCCTCCAGGGACGGCACCTGGGAGGCGTCCATGCCGAAGATGAAGTCCTCGGGAGGTTTTCGACGGCCTTCACATAGAGGCCGCAGCCCTCCAGCTTCCCGGTGGGCGCCACGTTCTCCACCTGGATCGTCGCAGCGGGCTCGGAGGCTTTCTTCTTCGAGCAGCCTGCAAACAGGGTCAGCACCAGCAGCCCCGCCAGCAGCAGCGACAGGATACGAATGTTCTGTTCCTTCATAACGTAAACCTCTTTTTTCAGAATGCGGATACATTATAATCAAATCGGGCCGGTTGTGCAATACGGCATTGCGGTTTTTTTAGAAAAATTCGGATTTGACAGGACGTAGGGGCCGATGCCCACATCGGCCCTCCTGCCGGTACGAGTTAGGGCCGATG
>JAFWRL010000156.1 GCA_017520105.1 Fibrobacter sp. | reverse complement strand
TTCACGGAGTGTCGGCAAATGCCAACCATCCGGGCAAATTCCCTGAACACTATGATTGAGTCCGCACGTCTTGCCATAACCGCAATCCAACGGTTCCTTCGGATCGTTCGCCAAAGCGACAGAATCGATTGCTGCTGCCCAGGTGTAATAGCGGCCACCCACATTGCAATTTTTTTCATCATTGTTGTAGCACCAGTTGCGGCCCTTCAAGCTCGGAGTCTTGACGCTATCGGCATAGTTCAAGTTTTCTGCCATCCACACCTGCGAATAATTCGTGTCTGGCACGTCAATTTTCACAACCTTATACACTTGCTTGTCACGCGGGTCAATCATCGTATCGTACTTGATTTTCGGATTCAAGCGAGCTTCCTTGGGTACATCCCAGCTCCATCCTTCAGGGATTTTCTGAGCGGTCCCAAACTTTTCTACGACCTTTTCAAAATCGGGAACTTCCTTTGCGAATCCCCAATTTTCCATATTCTTGCGAATGGAATCCATCACAGCCTTCGCCACGGCATTCGCAATCCAGTCGGTAATCGCTTTTTTCGTATCATCATCATTCCACTTGCCGCTTTTCGCAAAGGAATCATTGAATTTATCCAGACGTTCCGCAAGCGTTTTTACATCGGCATCGCCTTGCATCAGCACGCTTATAGCAAGGAGCGTCGCATCAGCATCGCTTGTTCCAAAAATATCCAAGTCTTCAAAATCGGTCGATTCGCCCGCCATACCAAACGCAGCAAGCACCTCGCTTTCAGCCAATTCCTTCGCCTCGTCAAAAGTCTTGCCCTTTTTAGTCACATAGTACATCACGCGCTCGTATTCCAAGTTCGTAAGCAAGTTGACATTCACATGCGTACGGTCCTTGAGATTCGTCAACGCACGGAGCGTCAATTTGTCAGAGACCTTCTTCCCGGTCATTTCGCTACGGTATTCGCCCGTTACTTCAACAACAGCGCAAGTCGTTGACAAGTTCACTTTTTCAACAACAAATTCACCCATGTTGTTTTTGACTTCACCCTCAAAAACTTCGTCCGTGAATTTCATCGTTTTACAGTCAATTCCCTGCACCTTCACTGCAGAACCTTTAACAAAAGGTCCCTTTTGAGAAACGCCTGCAACGTCCAAATTTTTGACAGCGTAAAGACCTTCGCTCTCAACGCTCGTTCCGGCCGTCTTATCGTCAGAACAAGCCCAAAAGGTTATCCCAAACACAAGGGCTACTCCAAAACGACCCCATTTCATTCTTGATTCCGTGAGCATACTCTTAACTACTCTCCTTTCTTTTTAGTTTGTACATTCGTTTGATCATATTCAATTTTTTCCGTCAGCGGGAAAAACTGAAAGTTCAATCGACAAATTTTTTCCGGATTTTTTTCATCCGCGACCATCGACACGATGCGATTGCGGAACGCCGCAATTTCTTCAACGACTTTCGCATAGCTTTCCGCCGTCACGCCCATGGTGATTCCGCTAAAGTGACGTTCCGAAATAGGCAATTTATCCAAAGCGTCCAGTGCAAACTCGCCCATCTGGCGGAGCAGCGAATGCACTGCGACAGCGACCACGTTCAGGCGGCCCGTCGAAAGCGAATGGTTCGTCTGGTGGTAATTGCCCTTGATATCGCGCGTCAAGAGCCCCGACTTCACTAAAAAATGCAAACTTTCGCTCACATCCGCCGCAGAAATCGCAGGCCTGCAAACCTTTGCAATTTCGTGCGGTTTCGCCCCCGGCATCGCAACAGCCAATTCGCGGACAACGGAATGTTTCCACGTCTCGTAAAACGTGTACATTTCACTGCCGAGAATTTTCACGCGACTAGCCTCGCCAAGCGCCTGCATCTCTTCAAAGCACTTTTTCTTTTCTTTGTCCGTCTTCGCGTTTTCGTAACGCACCATCAAGACAAAATATTCAAATTCGAAGCCGAGTAACCCCATAGCAAGCGCAGTTTTCTTCGCTCCTTCTTCCCGAAGACGCGTCTTGCCATCGCAAACCAGCTTCAAGTACGACCCCGATGCGAACCCGGCAATTTTCGCGAACTCGCGCCACGTAAACGCAGAACAGCGCTTGCGTTCCTTGTAGTAGTCGAGAATATACTCGCGATAGTTTTTGTATTCTGTAACCGTTTTCATGATATTAAAAATAGAAACACTGGATTAAACACGCAATAGCATTTAATATTTTTTCAAAAACAAAAATGGCGTTTTTGAGCAAATTTAAGCAGTTTTAAAATATTTTTAAAGATTTTTAAAATCTAAAGAACAAAATTTAAATTCTATAGAACAAAAAATCCTCGCCGAAGCGAGGGGTTGCTTTTCTGCATAGAATTTCATATATTTATCCATAGATAGGGTGGAAGGGTGTCCACCTGAGATAAAAAAGAAAGCCCAAATGGATGACAGGGTGGTAGAGCGACCACCTGAGATAAAAAAGAAAGCTCATTAGATGAGACCGTTTTTTATATATCATAAAAAACGGTCTTTTTTTGTTTAAAAAAGGATTCACCATGAGCACAGCAAAAGAACCTCTGATAAGACTGTTATCCACTCTTTTTTACGAACGATATTCCAACAATCCAGAAATTCTATCCAAACAAAACCGCCCCTACTTAGTCCTATTAGTTGAATACAGGGGGCTACGTTTTGCAATTCCATTTAGATCCAATATACAACACACTCATGCGTATAAATTTCAAGGAACGTCCCCCAAGAGACAAACTTCAGGTCTTGATTTCAGCAAAACGGTCCTTATTTTTCACGATGACGAAATTGGCATGCCTGCGCATATTGATTCAAAAGAACATACGGAAATTTTGAAAAGATACAATTTCATCATTGAAAAATTTCATAAATACATTGACGCCTTCATTGACGGTTTGAAACAAGAACCGTTACAACCAAAGTATAAACTATCTTCTTTAACATTCTATAAAGAATTACTTTTATCCAGTAGCATATAAAAAATCCTCGCCGAAGCGAGGACTTTTTCAATTGTTCATGGTGATCCCGCAACAAGTGCGGGATGACATCCCATTACGAAAGGCGAGAAATCATGTAACCAGCGCAAACTGCCGTACCAATCACGCCGGACACGTTCGGGCCCATAGCGTGCATGAGGAGGAAGTTCTGCGGGTCATACTTGGCACCTTCAACCTGAGAAACACGGGCAGCCATCGGCACAGCAGAAACGCCTGCGGAACCGATAAGCGGGTTCACCGGGTTCTTCGGAGAGCACTTGTTCATGATCTTTGCGAGGAGCAAACCGCCGAAAGTGGAGAAGCCAAAGGCAACCACACCCATAGCGATAATCATGAGAGTCTGCGGCTTGAGGAAGATGTCAGCAGACATGGTGAGACCCACGGACGTGCCGAGGAAGATCGTCACAATGTTCATGAGTTCGTTCGAAGAAGTCTTCACGAGGCGTTCAACGACACCCGCTTCCTTGAAGATGTTGCCCATCATAAGCATGATGATAAGGGCAGAAGCGTCCGGCACGACGAGCACGCAAACGATCATCACCATCACGGCAAACACGATGCGTTCGGCCTTGGAAACCTGGCGGAGAGCCTTCATGCGAATCTTGCGTTCAGCGTCGTTCGTCATAGCGCGCATGATAGGCGGCTGGATGAGCGGCACGAGAGCCATGTAGGTGTAAGCGGCAACGGCGATGGGGCCGATGAGGTGCTTAGCAAGCTTGTTCGCAGTGAAGATGGACGTCGGACCGTCAGCACCACCGATGATACCGATGGAAGCTGCTTCGCCGAGCGTAAAGCCACCGAGAGCGACAGCCGCTAACATGGTCATGAAAACGCCAAACTGCGCGCCACCACCGAGGATGAGCGTACGCGGATTAGCGATAAGCGGTCCAAAGTCCGTCATGGCACCCACGCCCAAGAAGATGATGGGCGGGAAGAGTTCCAGATGGATACCCTGGCTGATGTAGTAGTAGAGACCGCCAGTCGGGCTGAACATACCTTCGATGCTCCAGCCACCGTCGTAGAACGCGACGGACGGGATGTTCACCGCAAGTGCACCGATAGCAATCGGCAAGAGCAGAAGCGGCTCGTATTTTTTGACAATCGCAAGGAACATCAACACGAAGCTCACGATCCACATGATTACCATCGGGAGGGTAATCTGCGCGAATCCTGTGCTCGAGGCGAAGTCCGCGACTGAGTTAATAATTCCACTCATTGACTTTTACCTCATTAGGCAATGGTCATCAAGACCTGGCCATCAGTAACAGTGTCGGTTTCCTTGACGGAGATGGAGTTCACAGTGCCTGCGCACGGAGCGACGACCGGGTTTTCCATCTTGAGGGCTTCGATGATAGCCACTTCCTGGTTGGCTTCAACCTTATCGCCAACCTTGACCTTCAGCTTGAACACAGAACCGGCGAGCGGGCACTTCACTTCGGTACCACCAGCAGCGGCCGGAGCTGCGGCAGGAGCCGGGGCGGCAGCAGGTGCGGCAACCGGGGCAGCAGGAGCTGCGGCAACGGCGGAATCAAGAACTTCTACTTCGACGTCGTAGGTCTTGCCTTCGAAACTGATACGGACTGTTTTCTTCATTTTGATTTTTCCTGGCTATAAAGCCTGTTAAGTTTTAAAAGTTGTACCTTACTTGACGATTGTCCAAGCAGGAGAGTTAATGTTTCTGTAAGCGGTCACGCGGCAGGGCTGACCAAGAGCCTGTGTTGCAGCAGCGGTAGCAATCACGAGGAACTGTTCGTTTGTCAGTCCCGGATGTTCTTCGAGGGCGGCGACGGCGGCAATGCCGAGGAACGCCTGGAGCTGCTTGTTAGTGAATCCCGGATGGATGCTCTTTGCATTCGGATCCCAATCGCAGTGTGCAGGAGCACGAACCGCGGGGGCCGGAGCGGCAGCAGCAGGAGCAACCTTCTTGGCAGGAGCCGGAGCCTTGACCTTGTCCAAACCGAGCTTCTTCATGATTGCGCTCATGATAGTGCAGAGGACGAGGAGGCCAATGATCACAGACATCACGACGATGAGGCCAGTTGCCTGGAATTCGACGAGCTTGCCAACGCCGAACTTCTGGACTTCGCCATTGCACTTGCCTGCTTCCATCTTGCCATGGCAATATTCGCTATTAAGCTTCGCCTTAGCAATCGGGAGCACGGCCGTACCGTTGGCATTTTCGACGGAGTCACGGATATCGCGGGCGCGAACGGACTGTTCATAAGTCTTATAAAGAATGGAATAGCCACCACCGTGAGTTTCCACAATCTGGAAAACAGTAGATTCATCCATCCACTTGAGCTGTTCCTTGATCGGAGCGGCAATGGAGTCCGGCATCAGAGCGATTTGCTCGTCAAAACGGCCAACCTTTGCAGCCTTGGAAGCAGCAGGTTGAGCTACAAAATCAGACGCGAAGGCACCGGAAACCGTTGTCACCGCGGCAAAAATCATAGCTTTCTTTAGTGTATCATTCATATCGGAATGCGTCCATGTTTATTAAGTGAACTGTTTGATAAAAATCAACGCGCGAGAATATAGCAATTTTAGTGATGGATAGACGAGAGACGAAAGACGAGAGACGAGAGATTTCGTCTAATTACATCGTCATCGAGCCGGAGCTAAGGCCCTTCACGGGCACATAGCGGATAGAACCGTCGGCACCCATGATGATTGCGACACCAGCGAGATAATTGATCCACTGTTTCGTATCGAAATAACGCAAGTTCACCTTGCCTTCCGTGCAATATACCGCCAGCGGAACGACAAGCATGTCATGGGAAATCCAGACCGCCACCTTGTTCACCTTGTCAAAGCGCGGTTTCACGACATCGGCTATAAATTCATCGCCACGGGACTTTAACGGGTAGAACGCGTCGGAATAACTTCCTTTGTATGCATAAGCCGAAGTGACCACCCAGCCGCCGCCATCGGAATTCTTGTAGTCTTCAAATTTCGACTCATTCTTTACAAACCAGGCGCCATCCAAATCCGGAATAGTATCACTTACCAATTGGGCATAGCCTGCGCCAGTCGCTACGTTCTCGCATGTTTCGTAACTACGTGTATAAGTAGAATTTGCAAAGCTAATTTCTTCGCCCTTGAACTTCGCGCCAACGGATTGCGATTGCTTCTTTCCATTGTCAGTCAAATGCCCGTTCTTCCCGGTATCATCCGTGCGTTCAGCGTGCCGCAAGATAAAGATGACCTTTTCTCCCGCCGCAATATTCTTCAAGACATCGCTGACATCATCAAACTCAAGAATTTCGCCCGGCAGAGGTTCACGCCAGCTTCTCTTGCTTTGGTCATAGATGTACGACTTGTCCTGATTGATTTTGCCGCTTTTAATTTGTCCGTCATACTCACCAACGCCAAGGCCATAAGTATCTTTTTCAAGATCGGTAGCTACGCGCCATACCTTGGTGGTTCTATCACAAATAAAACGGATTTTCGGGCCATCCGGTTGCTCGTAGTACGAGACAAAATAGGCACTCTGGCTATTGCCCACATGTTTCACCTGGCCTGCGTTCATCGTACCGCAAGTTTCAAAATTGTGAGTCTTTGTCCAAAAGTCGCGCACATACTTTTCAAAGTTCGGAACAGACCCGAGATTCCAGCTTTCAAGATTCCTGCGGATTTTTTCAAGGCCGCCTTCCGCATCCAGCATCATGACTTTATCTGCAAGACGAGCTTTGGAAGAATTGTCACCCCAGTTACCATCACCCTGGATATCTGACGCAACCGTACTTGCAAACGAAAGCATTTCGCGTGACGACCCGTAACTTTGCAGCATCACAGATACAGCAAGGAGTGCCGCACTGTAGTCATCCGAGCCGAAAATACTCAAGTCTTCAGCTGCTTTCTGACCGGACGATGCGGTCTGAGTTCCGCCGCGATTCCAACCGCCATTGAAACCGCCCGTCGATCCACCAAGACTTATCCCGAACGACGAAAGCACGTCACTCAAAGCTCGACCGCTCTGGCTACCGATAGGCTGGTTATTTCCCGCGTCCTGCACAAGTTTGAGCACACGCGGAGCAGCGAGATGCGTCAAGATGTTCACGTTAAAGGAATCCCGCTTCGACAAATCGACAACCGCATCAAGCTGCAATAGCGACGTTGAACGGACTCCAGTCAACTCGTCCATGTAATAACCGTTCGCAGAAACCTTCACATAAGGCGATACAAGATTCAAATTGTCAAACGCAAACGACCCATCTGCAGACGCAATGCACGTTTCGTGCGTTCTTCTGGTTTCTGCAAGGCGCTTCAAGCTGTCCAGTTCAGTAATCTTTACGGACGCACCGGCATGGAACGGCCCCTTCTGCGCAACGCCCGAAATGCGGACGCCGGCCCTGCGGTATTCGCTCGCAGTCTCGGACGTATCCGCCTCTTCGGCATATACAACTCTTCTCGCTCGAATTAATTTCAAGTTACCGTCACTGCACTGGATTTCCGAAGTGCTAGGAACAAACTCGCCCCATTTACCCGAGGTACAGTAATACAGCACACCTGCAAGCGTATAAGTTTTGCCTTCATAGGACGCATCACAAGTGGGAAGTGTGTCAACCCGAACAACAGGAGTCGTACCGGAAGAGCTGGAGCCCTTTGCAACCTGAACGGTATCCTGAGTTCCATTCCGAGCGGAACTGGAAGAACGGCGATGCCACCATGACGCGGAACTGCTCGACGAGCCTACCGACGAATTATTGGATGAACCGTTTGATGAATTATTTGACGAGTGACCCGACGAAGAGCTCCTCTTATGATTGTCCTTCGATTCCCCATTTGAAGAAGAACTATCATTCGGGTTTTCTTTGGAATCAACACTGTTACTTTCTGAAATCGCCTCGCAATCATCGCCTTCGCAGGGAACAGAGCCATAACGGACAGAATCGCAAGCAGTCCACAACAAAGCCGATAAAAGGAGTATCCAAACCCGCATAGGTTTGAAGTTAGTAATTTCTAGTCCGCAAACCCAGACTTAAGACCGCGAACAGCCACATATCGACGATTTCCGGCCTTATCGATGATAATTGCGACTCCGGCGAGGTAATTAATCCACTTACCGCCGTCGTATTTCTTCAATTCTATCTTCAAATTCGAGCAATAGGCCACCAGCGGCACCATCAACTTGTCGTGCGAACTCAAGAGAACAAATTTTTCCTTGGTGTATTTTTTCACCAGAACGTCCTCGATGAGTTCCACTGACCGTTCCGCAAGGTTGTAGTACGCAGCATCAGCTCCAGTCGAATAAGCCCCCGTATAAGCGTACTTGGAAGTCACTTCCCAGCCGCCGCCGCATTCGTTCTTGGCCTTTTCAACAGCATCATTATTCTTGTTGTACCAATCATCGTTCAACTGCGGAATAGTGTCACGCTTGTCGTAAGCCTGTCCGCGCCCCTTGGCGATGGACTCTACCGTCTAGTGGGCACGAACAAACTCAGAAGCGCCCAGGACAAAGTCTTCCTTAAACTTTGTCAACCGCGCACCGACTTCTTCGGACTGTTTTTTTCCGTTATCGGTAAGCGTACCGCCCTTGCTCGTGTCGTCGCCGCGTTCGGCATGCCGCAATACGAAAATCACGCGCTCATCGCTCTTGATGCTTTCATAGACATCCTGGATATCGACAAACACGGTGGCAGCGGAATTAATAACAAAGTATCTATCCTTTTCAACAGCCGTAGCCTTACGCCAAGCCTTTTTCGAACCGTCATAAGTCAAGAACTCACCCGTAAACGCACCACGACGAACTTCGCCGTCCTTCGCCGGTGTCGCATCGCCCATAAAGTCCTTCAAACTGTCAGGGATTGCAGTCCAGCCCTTCTGTTCATTACAGACAAAGCGTTCCTTGGACTTCGAAACATCATCGTATTTTGCAGCATAGAACTTGCTAGACCTGTTCTTTACAAAGAAAACATCACCGTCCGCACCCGCATCGCACTCGGGGAACTCCAGTTCCGCCAAGTAGAAGTTCTTGAGGTACTTTTCAAATTCGGCAACCTTGCCCATACGCTTTTCCAGCGTCTTGCGAATCGAGGCAAAGCCATCCTTGAGATCCGTATCAAGCGCCCAATCCGCAATCGACAAACGAGCGGAGGCATCGTCCCACTTGCCATCCTTGCGCACATCGGCTAGAACCGCCTTGAAGAATTTCGCAAAGTCACCATCGGCGCCCGCCTGCAACAAGACCGTCGATGCCAGAAGCGCCGCACCCGATTCGCTGATATCCGAAACATGAATCGTCTCGGTCAAGTCGAAATCAATCGATTCCAGATGGAACATATTCCATACATCGGCAGCCGCTTCAATCTTGGCAGCATCATACGAAAGATTCTTGTCATCGCCTAAAATATCTAGAGTGCGACCCGCCTCAAGCGTGGTCAGCAAGTTTATGTTGAACACATCACCAGAAGTCGCATCGCCCAAAGCCGTAAGCGAAACAGATGATGATTTTTCATCTACAACACTCTCGATTTTTCCATCAACGAAAAACAAAACATACGGAGAAGACAAATTAATTTTCTCTATTTCGTAAGCGCCATCCTTATCGATATCGCCCGAATAAGAAATCTTGGTTTTTGCGTATCCGTCCTCGGAATCCAGTTGAATCACTTCAACCTGAGCACCCTTAGAAAATTCGTCCAAGGCAACAACACCCGAAACAGCTCCGTTTACGAGAACATATACAATATCCAGCCCCTCCTCAGGAGGTTCGATTTCTCTCAATGAACTCGAAGAAGATTTTTCATCTGCCGAGCCGCCACCCTTAACGCTGCTCGACGAAGACCTCTGTTTTGAGTCCGCATTTGACGAAGACGAGACCTCATTTGCATTGGACAATTCGCTATTGAAACTCGATCTGTCCGGACCACTTGAAGAATCGTCACCGCACCCTACAAGGAATGCCGCGAGTAAAACAGAAAACAAAAGTTGGGAGCACAGTGCACGACCCCTAAAAGCGTTCTGAGAAAAAATTCCCATAAAGAGATGCCCTCGTCATCAAATTCTAGCCACACTTAAACATCCCATTTAAAATATAGTTTTTGTATCGTTTTCGCAACAACAAGAAATGACGAAAGTCCCCGTTTTTCGCCCTATTTTCATTATAGATAGCCTACCATCAAAAAGAGACCGCATTTGCGGTCTCTTGATTATACAGCCATTGTCAGTAAAGCATTTCTAGTGTGATACCCCGAAAAGCATCGAGTATGGGATCATCTCGATCTTGTCGATACTGAATCCATAGCCCACACTCGATTCGTCATTGTCGCTATCGAGCTTTACCGTCAGCTTGCGGGAATCAACTTTTAAACGAACTCCAGCCAGTTGGCTGCCCGTATATTCGCCAATGAGTTCGTCATTTTCATCCCTAAGTTCTATCTTATCGCCCGCGCCAACAAAGGTCCGGTTCGAGAACGTCACGAAATTCGTAAGGCTGTTCCCAAAGCTATAGGAGCACGTCAAGGAACTCTGAGGTCTATAAGGATGCATTATCTCGCAGCCGATATTTTCAGCATTGTCATCAAGAGCTAAATCACTTGCTATAGAGGCAACCTGAGCATGCTTTTCAAGTTCACCATTTCCATCTCTAACCTTTGCCGCGTGAACAACGACAACCCACTTGCCAATTTCCGGATAATCCACATCGACAACCTCGACGTTGTTCAAATGATCAAAATAGGATTCAGGCATTTCTGTTTCATTTTCAGGCAATTCAGTTTCATTAATGCTTTCACGAACCGCAGCACGAGTTGCTTCGATTTCAGTGATTTTTTCATTTCCAGAACAGCCATATTTATTATACCCATCCTCGTTGACATCCTCTACTGAAAGACGTTCCAGTTTCCATGGGAAATAAATTCTTCCTGTCGGTGATACAAGGTACATGTCCAAATCATTGACAAGTCTAGGGTCATCCTTCACCAAATACTTCATTTGCTGTTCACTCAAAGGAGCATCATCCCATGTCAAAGTCAACCGCAAGCGATCCATGTGATTTTTCACATTGACAACCCACCTTCTATACACACCTTCTTCAATTTCAAATTCCCTGAATCTATGATACGGTCCAATCATTTTCAAGGCCTTTTCAGCATTAATGCCACCCCAACCAGTAACAAAGTCCGGCCCCTTGCCATAAGTAACTCGAATACTGTTACCGGTCGTTGCCTTAACATCACTCTGCTCTGTTCTTGCAAAGCCAACTTCATCAATCATGTCATCCGCAGTATGAATCAAAATTGCCTTCGAAGTCGAATTTCGCAAAGAAGTTGTACCTTTAGTCATTTTCATATAAGCTTGATTCATCAAAGCCACTACACCAGCCACATGTGGAGCAGCCATGGAAGTCCCGCCTAAATCAGTATAGCAGTCAGTTTTATTTAAATCTTCGCAAGGGACACTCGAAAATACGTTATAGTCATATGAAAAACCTATTCTCAAATATTTTGCTGAAATATCACCTTCCGTCCACAAAATACTCGTTTCAAAATAATCTTCATTATTGTCGCCAAGATTCCATTCAAAATCAACACGTTTATGGTGCGGTTCCGGCAAATAAAAATCATCTCCTTCTCCTAGAATTATATTACCTTTTAGTACTTGGAAAAATGAACGAGTAGGTTCAGGCAGTCTCATACGGATTTTAATTCGATCACCTTTTTTTACATCAAATAACGTATTCTGGAATGTTCTATAGTCCCAATTAATATACGTTTCGCCCTCCAAAGGTTTTTGATTAGTAATTTGAAGAACATTATTGTTTGATGACTTATCATCTGAAACAACTGCAATCCCCGTATATGCAGGTTCACGTATATAGTTACAAAGATAAGGTAAAACTTGCGGCGTAAATTTTTCGCTTGCCAAAACAGATTCTGGAATTGAGCATTCAGAAATTTCTCCTCCAAGTACATGCGAATTACCACCCAATTTATATGTCACACCCAAACGTTCAAAGGTTATCTCATCCAAATCAACAACAAAAGGATTTGACGCGTCAAAAGATCCTTGCAAGCCACTTCCAGGAGCCATCAAATCTGGTTTAATTCGACCATCCCATGTCGGACCATAACTTGAACTCGTATTCGGTATTTTTGTTTTACTAGCATAATTACCTACCACAATTCCATTTTTTGTATCAAAAGAAATGGAATGAAAACCCATGCCATATTTACATGGATCAACATCCGCCTTTTCTTTTATATAATAACCTTCAGCATAATTTCCTGAAGTAGTCACAAATGTTTTCGGGAGCTTATCGCCTATATCAGAATCAGTCTGCCAATTATAGAAGATATTTTTTTCAAGATCATTTTCATAATTAAACTTTTCAATACTCGTATGTGAATGATTAACAACATGTCCTTTTTGACCATCTACCGACATATCTCCCGAATAGAATTTCACTTTCGGGGCAACTCCCCTATACATGTGATTTCTTGAACCATTACCATTACCGCCAACAATTCCTGCAACATGAGTAGCGTGGTTATTTTTGGGATCATTTACGTTTTCTTTTTTATTCGGGTTTTCATAAGCTCTTCTAGGAGTTTTCTCTCCATCAACCCATTCATTTAGACCATCATGGTCAAAATAAATACCCGTATCATAGATACCAACAATAATATTTTCACCAGTATAATCTTTACCTTTTAGCCAATCATTAGAAACATTATTATTGCCGAATTCAGCAAAATCAAAATTCCACCGATTCAACTGCAAATTTTCGATATTAATAGCCTTACGCCCTGACGCCATCGTGGGCATTACCTCTTTTTTAACAGAGATCCTTTGGACATCGCTATTTGATTCAAGGCAATTTATTGCCGATTTTGAACTTTTTGAAATTACCACAAAGCGATCAATAACAGCATCGATTCCACCACAAGATTCAACAATAGCCTTGCAATCGCTCATGCTTACGTCATCCCAACAACGAGTCGCTATTTTTATCTTCGTCAGCTGAACAACCTCATTGTGGCATGTGTTAAATGGAGCACAAACACGTATTTCTTCTGTCCAATCATCTGCTTTTAAATCCGTTGTCAACTTCGTCGTGTCATCAACACTTATGGAGTTGTAGAATCCATAGACAAGGGAATCCAACATCTTCTTTTTCACATTGACGTCCGACTTCAGCAAAATAATGCTTTTTTCACCCCACGAAGAAGCGTTAAGCCTCGTAATTCCAGCCTGCTTCAATAATTCCGTTTCTTTCTTGTTCATCGAAACATCTTTAAGCATCCAGAAACGACCAGCCTTCTGAACTTCGGAAGTATCTCCACTATACTTTGCCACGACAGAGTTGCCGCCACGGTCATGCCACACTTCGACATCTGTGTTCGTCTTTCCCGTAAGCGGGTCGTCACCCCAGAGGATGTTCCCGTCCGAATCATACACGGCGAAGAAATAGTTCGGCTCGGACACGCCCGAGTTCTTCTGGTACGACCAGTCGTTCGCGGCGCTCCAGGTGGACCAGTCATTCTTGTGGAGCCTGAAGTTCACCTTCAGCGTCTTGCCCGGATTGAGCGCACCGGTGAATCTCAGCTTCACGGCAGTGACTTTTCCTGCCGACGACACCGTCTTGTGTACCGGGTTCAGCCTGCTGGCATAATCCACGTCGACCTTCAAAAGGGAATCCGTGGCTTCCGCGGGATTACCGATGGAAGCACACTGAGCGGCATGCTGCGGG
>JAFWRL010000155.1 GCA_017520105.1 Fibrobacter sp. | reverse complement strand
CTACTTTTTCAGCTTTTCGGCTTTGCGGTCCAGCTTTTCGAGCTTGGTTGATTTTTTGTGCTTGTTGTATTCGAGCCACTGGACTGCGGTGATGGGCTTGCGGTTCACGAGGTTCAAAATCTTGACGCTGTCCATGAGCGCGGCGTATTTCGCATCGAGGGCCTTCTTTTGTTCGTCGAGTTTGCTCTTCAGATACGCTTCGGCGGTGAGCGGCTTTTTGCTTATGGAATCGGCGACGAGAAGCGAATCGATGTTGCTCTTGAGCACACCGATTTCTTTCTCCAGGTTCTTTTTCTTCTTGTTGATCTTGGAGAGGGAATCGCGCAACGCCTTGGGCATTTCAACCTTGGCGGAATCCTTCTTTTCGGCGCGTTCGGCAAGTTTCTTCAACCGGTTTTCTTCTTTTTTCAAGGCGTCGGCGGTGCCGCATCGGTTGAGTTTTTCGCTCCAAATGAAGCACTGGTCTTTTGTGCAAAGTGTCTGGACGCACTGTTCCTTGGTCATGGGCTTTTCGGCCATCTGTTCTTCGGTTTGGTTACAGCCAACCCAGCAAAAGCCGAGAGCCAAGACTAGGGGAATGAAGGATTTTTTCATTATTTTCTCCTGAAAACGGGGTCTGTAGAAGAAATATATATTTAATTTCCGTGTCAAAGTGTAAGTTTGCCCTTACATAGCCACAGGAACAGCTCCGGCGTTTCATTTTTAAACACACTGTATAAAACGCCCCTCCCCTGCCGGGTATCGTCTCAAAATAAAACAAGTATGGTTTAGGTTCGCCGGATTGGTCGAAGTTTCTAGCGTTTTCTCCCCTTATCTCGCTGTTTTTTGCGTTTTTTAGGGAATTTTTTGCATTTGGCACGGAAATTGCTTTATTAGGGCGAATCAAAAAAAATGGTCCAATTTGGAACAATTCCATTAATATGGGCCAAGCAATTTAACTGGGCGCAGCCCAAAAGAGGATAAGAATAATGATCAAGCCTTTAGCAGATCGAATCGTTGTCAAGCCGGCCGAAGCCGAACAGAAGACCTCCTCCGGTCTCTTCATTCCGGATAACGCAAAGGAAAAGCCGATGCAGGGTAAGGTCGTGGCCGTGGGTCCGGGCCGCAAGAACGACAAGGGCGAAGTTGTCGCCATGGAAGTCAAGGTAGGCGACGTGGTGCTTTACGGCAAGTACAGCGGTACGGAAGTTACCGTCGATGGCGAAAACTACCTCATCGTGAAGGAATCGGACGTTATCGCTACTCTGTAAGAGGTGTGGGCGATGAGCTCGGCACTACGTGCCTTTGAGGTATGGGCTAAATAATCGCGCCTTTGGCGCCTAACTTTTGCTCAAAGCTCTCGAAGAGAGCGTGCTCATACCCCAAAGCGAAGCGACCTCATACCCCATCCCCCATACCAAAAATTTTTAAAAAAGGAACAACAACAATGGCAAAGCAATTAAAGTTTGATGTGGCAGCTCGCGAATCCCTCATGAAGGGCGTGGATAAGCTCGCCAATGCAGTTAAGGTCACTCTCGGTCCCAAGGGCCGTAACGTCATGATCGCACGTTCTTTCGGTGCTCCGAACGTCACCAAGGACGGCGTGACTGTCGCTAAGGAAGTGGAACTGGAAGACGCATACGAAAATCTCGGTGCGCAGATGGCTAAGGAAGTCGCGAACAAGACGAGTGACGCTGCCGGTGACGGTACCACAACCGCTACGGTCTTGGCTCAGGCCATCACCCGCGAAGGCTTGAAGAACGTGGCCGCCGGCGCAAATCCGATGGACATCAAGCGCGGTATGGACGCCGCCGTGAACGCCGTCATCACCGAAGTCGGCAAGATGGCAGTGAAGATTAACGGCAAGGAACACATCGCCCAGGTCGCAACGATTTCTGCGAACAACGACCCGGAAATTGGCGAACTCCTCGCCAACGCTATGGAAAAGGTCGGCAACGATGGCGTGATCACCATTGAAGAATCCAAGACGGCTGAAACGGTCCTCGACGTTGTCGAAGGTAT
>JAFWRL010000154.1 GCA_017520105.1 Fibrobacter sp. | reverse complement strand
CACGGAGTGGAGACAGGGCACGAACTCGGCATTCTGGTCGGCATTGAAAATGTCCAAGACCTTCTTGCCAGCGCGGGTCATGATGTCCATGTTGAGCACGACGTATTCAGAGTCAGTCAGTTCGATACCGTTCTTGGAGATCGGGGAACCGAGCGGGCCCATGCAGAACGGAATCACGTACATGGTACGGCCGTGCATACAACCCTTGTAGAGCTTACGCATCGTCTGCTTGAGTTCAGACGGGTCAATCCAGTGGTTGGTCGGACCGGCATCTTCTTCCTTCACGGAAGAGATGAACGTACGGGATTCGACACGGGCCACGTCAGACGGGAGAGAACGGAACAAGTAGCAGTTTTCCTTCTTGGCGAGCTTCGTTGCGAGGCCGGCCTTGACGCACTTCTGCATGAGGGCGTCGTATTCTTCCTGAGTGCCGTCAACGACAACCACGTTGTCCGGTTCGCACATAGCAATCATTTCATTCACCCAAGTACTGATTCTCGGGTGCTTGATATCGTTAAGAGTAAGACTCATTATGAGCTCCTATAGGTTTAACGTGTTTATTTCGAGATATTTCGAACGGGCGAAAAAATAGAAAAAAATTTACAATCGTGAATAGGATTTAGGACCAAAAAGCGAGGATTTTGGGGGTGAACGGTTACTTGAAGGCCGTGGGCAGTCGGCTGAACACAGTGGTTTCTCTTAAAAATTTTTTAACAAAAATTCAAATTTTTAACGTTTTTTTCAAAAAAAATGGTATTTTATGGGCAGCTATTACTAAATCGAATTTACAGAGGAATTTCATGAGCTGGTCATACTCAAGAGAACACCAAAAGAATATCCTTTGCATGATCATGGCAGGCGGACAAGGTAGCCGCTTACAACCCCTCACCCGCGACCGTGCAAAACCCGCCGTCCACTTTGGCGGAACATACCGCATCATAGACTTTGTTCTCAACAACTTCATCAACTCCGGTATTTTTAAAATCAAGGTTCTGACGCAATTCAAGAGCGATTCCTTGAACAAGCACATTTCTGCAGCATGGAACCTGAACGCAAGTTTGGATCAATACGTTGACCTGGTGCCCGCACAGATGCGTACCGGCGACGATTGGTACAAAGGAACAGCCGACGCCATTTTCCAGAACATCAACCTCATCACCGATGAACGCCCCGACCTCGTGGCTATTTTCGGTGGCGACCACATTTACAAGATGGACATCAACCAGATGATTGATTTCCATTTGAGCCGTGCAGCACTCCTCACGATTGCGGCCATTCCCGTGCCAATCGAAGAAGCCAGCGAATTCGGCATTATCGAGATTGATGCAGACAACAGAATGATCGGTTTCGAAGAGAAGCCCAAGCAACCCAAGGAAATGCCGGGCCATCCGGGCTGGTGCCTTGCGAGCATGGGCAACTACCTCTTCACGAGCAAGTTCCTCGTGCGCGAACTTTTGAAAGGCGCTAATTCCGGAGCAACGGATTTCGGCAAGCACATCATTCCGCGCCTGTACAAGGAATACCCGGTTTACGTCTATGACTTCAACACGAACATCGTGCGTGGCGAAAAGGCATCGACCAAGGGATACTGGCGCGACGTGGGAACGCTGGACGCCTTCTTCGAAGCGAACATGGACCTCTGTTCCGAAAACCCGCCGTTCGACCTGTACAACAACTACTGGCCCATCCGCACGTTCAACTGGAACCAGCCTCCTGCACGATTCTTCGCAGGCGACAACAACGCCCATCAAGGCGCCGCAGTGGATTCCATCGTGTCCGCGGGCTGCATCATCGGTGGCGGCACAGTCGTCAAGAGCATCCTCTCGCCGGGCGTCACCATCCAGAAGGACGCGCTGGTCGAAGAATCCATCCTCTTCCCGAACGTGACCATCGGCCCGGGCGCAAAAGTCCGCAGAGCCATCGTCGAAAAGGGCTTGCACATCCCCGCAGGCTTCCAAATCGGCTATGACCTCGAACGCGACAAGAAACTCTTCCACGTGACCGAATCCGGCATCGTCGTCCTCGCGAAAGACACTATTATTAAGGCATAGTAGAGACGAGAGACGAGAGAGGTTCGGCAAGGACTCCGCGTCAAAAATTCCCAGCGATTGCTGGGATTTTTGCTATTGTTTTGACGGAGCCAACTTGACAGCCCCCATTCTTTTTTATATTCGCATATATCAGGAGGCCCCATGAAAAAACATCTCATTTCCCTTATCGCCGCTATAGCCACCTTCGCCATCGTCGGCTGTAACGAAACCAAGACCCCCGCCACCGAAAACAAGGCGGCCGAACCAGCAGCGAAACCCGCCCCAGTGGAAAAAGTGGCACCGGCAGAGCAGAATGCCGCACCAACCGAAACAGCCGCACCGGCCGATTCCGCCAGCGCCGTAGAAGGGACGAAAACCATAACCCTCGCAAACGGCGCAAAAGCCATCTGGATACAGGACAACGATGGCGAAAAGCTGAACCCGCGCAGTCTCTTCAGCGACGCAAGCGATTCCCTCTTCGCAAGCCTGAACATGCCCGACGGCCTCCCTGCCTCCGTAAGCACATACCTCGTGCAGACAGACGGCAAGAACATCCTGTTTGACGCAGGCCTCGGAGCCTTCGGCGGCCAAACGATGAAACGCCTCGAAGCACTCGGGATCAAAGCCGATGACATCAACATCATCTACCTGACGCATTTCCACGCAGACCACATCGCAGGCCTCGTCACCAAAGACGACGAAGGAAAAGACGTCAAAGTATTCAAGAACGCAAGCGTCTATGCAGGCAAAATCGAATACAAAGCCTGGATGAAAAGAATCCCGAAAAACGACCTGCAAAAAGCAGTCATGGGCATCTACAAGGACAGCCTTCATTTGTTCAAATTCGGCGAGAGTCTCCCCCACGGAGTTCTTGCGCTCAATGCCGTCGGACACACGCCCGGCCACACAGCCTTCCAGTTCGGGAACCTGCTCGTAATCGGCGACCTGATGCACGGTTACGCATTGCAGAAAGACCATCCCGAAATCAATTCGAACTACGACATGGACAAGAAAAAATCCATCGAAAGCCGCAAACGCATCTTGCAATACGCCCGCGACAACAAGCTCCTCATGGCGGGAATGCATCTGCCGCCCCCCGGATTCGTGGAGTAAAAGACCGTCATATTCGTTATTAAATCATAGAAGCAAAAAGCCCGCGATTATTTCGCGGGCCTTTCAATTTTTATGTGAACTTCTATTAGTCGCGAACGACCCTGGTGGTATCACTCAACCATTTGCCCCAGTCGCTGCGACCGTAACCCGTGTTAGTGGTATCTGCGAAGTTGGGGAATCCTTCGCCGCCAAAGTCTATGTTGCCAAGATCCATGGTCCATTCCCCATTTTTACAGACCAAAGTCATTTTCGACCCCATAAAGTCCATTTCCTGGGTGGCGCCCTCTTCGGTACAGGAATTGTCCGAAGCCCATTGGCCGTTTTTGCAAACCAGCTTCACGGTCATGCCCATCATGGTCGAATCCTTGGTAGCACCTTCCTGAGTGCACTTGAGGCCTTCTTTCATAGCGGTGGTATCGGGGACCCAAGCACCGTCCTGGCAAATGAGTTTAGCATCCATCCCCATGACTTTACCGTCTTTCTTTTCGCCTTCTTTGGAGCACTCTTGGCCCATATCGCCCACATCAATATCCGGCATCGTAAAGGAACTGCTAGAAGCGACCTTTTCACCGCTGCTTACGCTGGCAGAACTTGCTGGTGCTGCATCACCAGAAGATGCAGCGACTTTCGTATTTTCTGCGCCAGAAACAGTCTCGGAACTGGAAGACGTAGCACCCCCCTCCGTCGTCACCGAAGAACTGGAAACGGTCGTTTCGGTCGAAGGCGCCACTGGAGACGAGGAATCGTCATCGCCACAGGCAATGAGTCCGAAAGCAACAGTTAAAGTAAGCCCAAGGGCTAGTCTTTTGAAATTCATACAATACTCCTTAAATAGTTACACTGTAATATACAATCATATACTAAACGTCGTCACCCATTTTAGGGTAGAAAACATTTTTGTGTAGGGCACTTTACAACATGCATGGAAAGCCCATATTTTCACTAGGCATTGAAAAAGTCTTACCAAATGGGCAACAAATTTCTAAATTTGCGCGCATGAACGAAGAACAATGCGCACAGTTTTCTCAGAAGTTACAAGAAATTGCCAAAGCCCCGAAGTACCGTGGGGCGATTTTCCAGATTGAAGCCGACGAAAAGGGACTCGCCCTCGTAGATGTGAAGGAAGCGAGCCTCAAGGTCTATTTGATGATTGACCCGGAATGCGACAAGATTCTGGAGACGAGATTCTTTACGTACGGCGGGCCACTCTTTACCGCGCTTGCCGATTCGTTCTGCCGCAAGATTCAGATGGCAACGGTTGACGACGCTTGCAAGATTACCGCCGAAAGCCTCGAAGAAGAACTGCGCGACACGCCGAATGTGCGTGCCATCCCGGAAAACGCCGTGGAAATCAAGCAGATGAACACGCTCATCTCGAAGATTCTGCAGATTTATCCCGAGAAGAAGGCGACCGCGATTATCGTCCGCGAGAAGATGGAACGCATCAAGTACCGCACGCAGACCGCCGAAGGCCGTGCCGAAGCCGACGCCGAATGGAATGCTCTCACCAAGGCACAAAAGATTGAAAAAATCGAACAGTGGCTGCACCAGACCGTCCGCGGAACGCTCCAGGGCGACGGTGGCGACATCGAAATTCTCGACCTCACCGACGACAACCGTCTGCAAATACGATACCAGGGTGCATGCGCCGGTTGCGGAAGCGCTATGGGCGGAACGCTCTTCTACATCGAAGACGAACTTAAGAACAACGTATATTACAACCTTATCGTTGAACCCGAGGACCCGCTGGCGAACCTCCCGCAGAACCCGAATTTGCCGGGAATGGACGACAACAACCCGCCTGCTAGTTTGTTTTAACTAGGGGTTAGGCAAATTCCATCTATGGGAAAATTGTATATTTTTCCTGTAGTTGGAGCGTTTATGAGAGATTTTAAATTGTCATTTTTGAACAATTGCGTTTTTGTCGTTGCAAGCATTGCGCTTTGCGCCTCTTTATTCGCCTGCGGCGGCGACAGCGGAACTTCCTCGAACAATGAGGAATATGTTTCGTCTTCATCCTCTTCTTCTGTCATTCCCGCTTCAAGCGGAAACCGCCCTTCAAGCAGCAGTAAAAAAGGCGATGCCGGCAAGACAAGTAGCAGTTCCTCGAAAGCCTCTTCTTCTTCCGTCAAAAAAACTTCTTCTTCCAGCGTTGTCATCCCGGACTCAGTTCCGGGATCACCATCTAGTTCCAGTAAAGGGATTGCCACGAACTCTTCGAGTTCTCGCAATGACGTAATGCTGTCATCCTCTTCTTCCGTCATCCTTAGCAGCAGCCGTCATTCCGGACCTGATCCGGAATCCAGTAGCAGTTTTGAGCCGTTTGATCATTTTAAGTGCCTGGCAGATAACTGGAATATCAGGGATACCATTTACAAACAGTTTACCGATACGCGCAATGGGCATAGCTACTATTACTTTACAGCATATTCGTCTAAAACAGGGCGAAAAGTGACCGTCATGGCAGAAAACCTGAATATCGGCAAGATGGTATTAGGTTCAGAAGAGCAGAATGACGATAATGAAATAGAACGCTACTGTTATGATAATGACCCTGCCATGTGCGACAAGTATGGCGGGCTTTATCAGTGGGCGGAAATGATGCAACTGCCGAGCCGTTGTAATACGGATAACTGTTATGATTATATTGAACGCAAACACCGTGGAATCTGTCCTGAAGGTTGGCGCTTGTTTACGTGGGATGATTTTGTTATTGTAAAAGAATTTTATGATAAATATGACGACGGCTACGCACCTGGGCTTCGTTCGCAATGCTTTAGCGGTTACAATACGAGCGGATTTTCCCTTATTGGTGGTGGTTTGAGAACACTTGAGGGTGGGTTCCGTGAATTACTGGAAACGTCATATTGGGCGTATCCTGAAGAAAAGTATCCTCTAGAAACAGATCCTGAAAAAACGAAACTGGTTCGTACTGCATATGTTGCAAACGATGATGATAGCTCAACTGGGATAAGTGAAAATCGGAGCAGTTCGAAAGCTACGGGCCGTTCAGTCCGTTGCGTAAAAATTGAGTAGAACAATCTCCCAAATTCGAAAAACCATACCGTAACTGGATCCTTCACCCTTGCAGGATTCAGGATGACAAGGTCGAGGATGACAGGGGTTCAAGAAGACGGACTTCCGGATGATGAATTGTGTTTTTTCTATATTTTTTTCGGAAAAAATTCACAAAGGAAACGATATGTCCGAAGAATTGAATCTTAAGTTTGTTGATCCCGTGCCGATGCGTTACGGTGAAAACTCCCACCAGTCCGCCGTGTTCTACCGCGACCCGACCTGCACCGAAGCAAACCTCGCTTCTGCAAAGCAACTCTGGGGTAAGGAACTTTCGTACAACAACATTGTTGACGCCGACGCAGCCCTCGAAATGGCTCGCGAATTCAGCGACGGCAATGCAGTCGTAATCGTGAAGCACATGAACCCGTGCGGTCTTGCCACAGGCGAAACGCTCCGCGAAGCTTTGGAAGCCGCATGGGCAGGTGACCCGGTGTCCGCTTTCGGTTCTGTGATTGCAGTGACCCGCAAGGTCGATCTTAAGACTGCCGAATTCCTCAAGGGCAAGTTCGTCGAAATCTTGCTCGCTCCGGCATTCGATGACGACGCTCTCGAATTTTTGAAGAACAAGTCCAAGGATATTCGCCTCCTCGAAGTAGGCGAAATCAAGAAGGCTGTCGCATGCAAAGTCTATAAGCACGTGATTGGCGGCATGCTCGTCCAGGACCGCGACATCGGTACTTGGGAAAAGTTCGAATGCGTCACGAAGGCCCAGTTCCCGAAGAACAAGGAAGACCTCGCCCGCTTCACTTGGCTCGACACGAAGCACACGAAGTCCAACGCCATCGTGATGTGCTACGAATACAAGCCGGGTTATTTCCAAGTGATGGGTCTTGGCCCGGGCCAGCCGAACCGCATCGACAGTAACCTCCGCCTTTGCCAGCCGCGCGTCCGCGACAACGTCGCCCGCATGCCTGAAGCCAAAGAATTCTTCGATGAAAACGGCAAACTCGTGAACGAAGCAGGTCTCAAGGCTCTCGAAAAGAAGGTCTTCGGCGAAGTCGTGAT
>JAFWRL010000153.1 GCA_017520105.1 Fibrobacter sp. | reverse complement strand
CGATGCCGAGGCGTATGGCGACAAGGACCACGTCGTGGCTTATGCGAAAAAAGTCAAGGCTGCGGGTATGGGGCTTTTGATCGATATCCATTACAGCGATGTCTGGGCGGATCCGGGCAAGCAGATTATTCCCGAACGCTGGCGTGGCGTGAACAACGCGAATGCGATGGCGGATTCTGTTTATGCTTACACGAAGGACTTGATGATTGCTCTTAAGGATGCCAGCGCAACGCCAGACATGGTGCAGATAGGCAACGAAACGACTCCAGGCATTTTGATTCACAAGCCGAACAGTAAAACGGATTGCTGGGGAAATGGCGTCGATAAGGCGGCGACTTCCGTCAATGGCGATATGGGTACCGCGGCGGGCAAGGCAAATGCGGCCAAGTACTTCAATGCGGGAATCAAGGCGGTCAAAGAAGTTTCCCCGACGACGAAAACCGTGCTCCACATCGAACGCATCCGTCAGGCCAATACGGTCACTTGGTGGATGGGCGTTATTTTTGACGATTATAAAATTCCGGCAGATGTGATGGGCTTCTCTGCTTATACCGCTTACGGTGACGGCGCTCCAGACAATTGGAAGAGTTTGTTCAATACCGTGACTTCGAAGTATTCCAAACTTGAATTTATTGTGGCTGAATACAATGGTGGCGATAAAGATAACCACTACAAGTTCGATAATTCACGCCAAAAAACGCGAGAGATGGTTCGCGGCATGAACCGTTGGATTGGCTCGTTCTTTTGGGAACCGACCATCGGCGGTGCGTGGGGCCCTGCGTTGTTTGATAAGCGCGGCAATGATTATTACGCCAACAAGGACGCTTTCAAGGAATTCTTTTAGATAAATTCCTATGATGGCTACGGTTCCACCCTGAATTCAAACCGATTTTTCCGGCGAATTTCACGGTCTGTATTTTGTACGCTTTTACCGAGCGCATCTACGCGCTTAGTTTGTGCGTTCTGCATTCGCAATGCGTCGTGCCGAGATGATGCTCGCTTCTTGTGAAACTCGCCGATGCTCGTCGTTCCTTCGCGTAACACGACCGCGATGCTGTCGAGAATCGGGTTTCCGACGCCTTCGATGTAGTCGTGAGAAACCTCCCAGACCATGATTCCGGCGTAGCCGTTCTCTTTGACCCAGCGTGATTTGACGGCGGAAGAATGTGGGTCTTCGAAGGTGACGTAGCCGGTGGGCGATACGCCGTAGGGTTCGACGGATACGCTGTCGAAATGGAATTCCCATTCTGCGTTCGTTGCGATGTCTTTGTACGGTACTTGCTTCGCAGTTCCTTTGGTGAAACTCGTGCTCGGGCCTGTGGCGCCTTGGAATTCAAAGCCGAACGAGGGTATGCCGAACACCATCTTTTCGGTAGGTACGCCGCGTTTTTTCCAGTAGTCGCGGGTTTCTTCCCACGACCAGGTGGTGTATCCGTCGTGCGGGTAGAGCGGAGAATCGAACATGGCTTTTTCGTCCCAATCGCCGGTCATGTCGTAGGTCATGAATCCGAACCAGTCCAAGTTTTTCACGAGGACTTCGGCGGTGAACCATTTCCCGTAATAAGGCGAGCAGGGGAGCGCTGCCGAAAGGCTTTTGTCTTTGGGGAGAGCTTCGCGGAGCTCCGTAAGCAATTTGCTGTAAGCGATTGTGTCCGCTTCGGGCACAGGATTGTATTCCCATTCCCAGTCCATGTCGAGGCCGTCGAGATTGTGGTCCGCAACGTATTTTACTAGGCTTGCAACAAACTTTTGGCGGAGAGTATTGTCTTTGGCGACGGGCGCAAAGTTTTCGCTTTGTCCGCCGCCGCCAAGCGAGACGATGACTTTTGTTCCTGCGGCGTGGGCGAGCTTTACCATTTCGTCTAAAGCGTTCGGGTCGTCTGCTGCGTCTCCGCGTAACGTTCCGTCGGTATTGGGTGTGATGAAACTCCAAAGCACATGCGTCAGTTTTTCGTAGGGTACTTTATCTACAGTGTAGGCGGGCTTATGCCATTTTCCCCAGTCAGGATAATAGCCGATAAACAGCGGTGCGGCGTATGCGGAGCAGAATGCCGCGAATACAAAAATCGAGAGTGCAAACTTTTTCATGTGCTATTCCTCTTTCATACATTCGTCAATTTGCTTTTGAATATATTCTGTGTTGGAATCGAGCTTTGCCTGATAACGCGGATTCACAGTTGTGTCACCGTCGCAAATTTGTTTGGTGGCGATAGAACTGCGTAGTTCCAATGGCCAGATTTTGTTTAGACAGTTCTTTTTCGCTTTAAGCTCTTCTTCACTTAAGGTGCTTATGGTGCTATCTGTAAGGTCTGTTCTTGTTTTATTGAAAGTCTTTTGTATATCAAAAATGTTGGCAAAATCGTTTTTTGTGCAGAGGGGTGAAGGTATGGTTGAACTACTAGATGATTCACTGCTAGAGCTGAGGAATTTTTCCTTGTATTCTTTCCATGAATATATGGTGTTGTCTTCTTGCATGTATTCGTCTGCAGGGAGAGTGTTGTGTTCCACAATTGTTGGATTGTCATCGGGTATGTGTACGGAGTATTGGTTTCCATCTGAGCAATGGTAGGGAATCAAGAATGTGTATCTGACGCAATAAGAAACTCCGTAAACGGGTGCGTCTTCAAATTCATGCATTGCCTCTAATGAATCTTCAAGGGCGTTGAGTTCTTCTAGAGTTCTTGTCTTGTTGTTTTCCAGAAGGTCTTTAAGATCGGATACGATGGTCGATTTATTTTTATAAGAGTTGTTCCCAGGTAAAAAACAATCGGGTTTGTGGTATCCCATTTGTTCTCCATAACACTTTACTGTTGTGTCGCTTGCGAGTTTGTGTGTAGGTGTTGCGTTGAAACTGCTGGAAGATTGCTCGATAGAACTACTGGAAAGAGTTTCGGAATTGCTTAATGGTGCTTCGCTAGAGCTGCTTTCCTGGATTTCTGCACTGCTAGCAATGTTGTTTACTGAACTGTTTGTTGTATTCTCGGCGGAGCTGCTGGATGGCGTTTCGTTACCGTTGTTGTATGGAATGATGGGTGAATTTTCGCTGTCTCCACCGCAACTAGCCCAAAATAGAGTTGTGGCCGAAAACAAAATCCTTTTCCAGTACTTGCGAATGTTCATGCGTCCTCCAAACAATGACTTGCGTAATACATCTAAGATATATTTTTTTTTGAAGGTTAAGAAAAATTTTTTATTTCCGCTTCAGTTCCAACACATAATCGGCTGCATCTACAAAGTCTTGCGCATGTTCTATGGCTATGACGGTGTGGCCTGCGTTGCAAAGTCCGTGAATGAGGCCGAGCAACTGCTGAATGTCCTTTTGATGGAGTCCGCGGGCGGGTTCGTCAAAGAGGAACAATGTGTTTGGCGCTTTGGCACGTGCAAGTGTAATGGAAAGCCTGAGTCTTGCGCGTTCGCCGCCGGAGAGGTGGGCTGTAGTTTGTCCGAGACGCAAATAGTCAAGACCTGTATCCACGAGCGGTTTGAGCTTTTCGGCGAACGGCTTCATGTTCGTGAAAAGTTTGTATGCACTGCCGATTTCCATGTCCAAGATGTCTGCGATGGAAAGCGACTTGAAGCGGACTTCCAAAACTTCGTCGCGGAAGCGTTTGCCGAGGCAAACGGGGCATTCGGATTCTTCGTAGCCGAGCGGATCGTAAATGACGCCTTCGCCTTTGCAGTTTTCGCAGCGGCCGCCGGGGGCGTGCGTCGTGAATTTGGATGCTGTATAGCCGCGCACCTTGCTTTCGGGGAGCTTTGCGAACAAGTCGCGCAATAGCGTGGTGAGACCGATAGCGCTTGAAACCGTGCTGCGTCTGCTCCCGTGAAAGTCTCCGGTCGTGAGGATGGAAAGTGCGTCGATGCCGAGCTTTTTGAATTCTTCGGCTTTGGCGCGTTTGGCGATGTTTTCAAAAAGGAGTGTCGATTTTCCGCTGCCGCTTTGCCCAGTGATGACGCTGAATTTATTGATAGGGAAGGTTGCATTCACTGGAGCCATGTCGAACTTCGCGAAATTGTTGACGAGGATTGCTGGGTCTTCCGAACTTGTCATTGCACTTCGTGCATGACCGCTACGGGTATCAAATGTGAGTCCACAAGTGGCCTCTCGCTTGATACCCTTGCTCGTCATTCCGGCCGGAGCCTGTGCTGAGCGGAGCCGAAGTAAGCGGGAATCTCCACTTCCTACTTCCGATTTGTCATTCCCGCGAAGGCGGGAATCTCCTCTCTCGTCTAACGCCCTAATCCATTTTCCCGTTGGCGATTCCGGATTTTCAAGCACTTCATCGCGGTTGCCTTGGAACAGAATCTCGCCGCCTTTTTCGCCTGCGCCTGGACCCATTTCAATGATGTAGTCGGCACGTTTGATGATTTGCGGATTGTGTTCTATGAGTACGAGCGTGTTTCCGCGTTTGCGGACTTTTTCGAGGACTTTCCAAAGTGCGGCAACGTCGCTTGCGTGGAGACCGCTGGCAGGTTCGTCAAGGGCGATCAAGAGTCCGTTCAAGTGCCCTGTGCTGAGGCTTGCAAGCTTGAGCCTTTGCAATTCACCGCCCGAAAGCGTTTGCCCGGCGCGTCCCGGCGTGATATAGCCGATGCCCAAATCGTTGATGGCATCGATGCGGTCAAGCAAAGAATTGAATGTCGCTTTTAAATTTTGACCGATTTTATCGTCGAAAATTTTGTGCAGAAGCGCGGGCTGTTCCGCAAAATTCGTAGTGAGAATTTGCTTGTAACTGACTTCGTCAATGGTTGCGTTCAGGTACGTTTTCTTGAGACGAAGTCCGTAGCAATGCGGGCATTCTGCGTTTTCGTCTTCGTCATCTTCTACATTGTTTTCGGCGCGGCTTTTGCGGCGGCTCCCATTTTGGGTCCCGTTCTCTTTGTCTTTTATTGCGGCGGATTCCTGAACGATTCCTGTGCCGTCGCAGTACTCGCAGACGCTTGTGCGGCTGTATGGCGAGAACGAACGAGCATCTAGCGCTGCGACGGCTTCGCTGGACATTTGCGATTCATGCTGCATGTCACCTGCGTTCGGGCAGCACGGCTTTGTGCTGTAAAATTTGCGTTCGCCAGCGATGTCAAGCGTAATCGTAGAATGTGTAAGCTTTAGCGTTCCGTCTACGGCTTCGGCAATTCGCGTGCGCGTGTTTTCGCGGACAATAATTCTATCGACGATGATGTAGAATTCCTTGGGCGTCAAGACTTTTTCGCCAGGCAGCAAGTCTGCGAGCGAATACATCGTTCCATCCGCTAAAGCTCGCGTAAAACCCTGCGCCAAAAACACCGCCGACAGTTTATCGAGCGTGTGACCGCACGGTTCAATTTTCGCCAAAAACTGTAGCTTCGTCCCGACAGGCATTCCCGCGATTTCGCGGATGATTTCTTCTCTGCTCTGACTCACCATCGGAGCTCCACAAATCGGGCAGGCGGGCTTTGCGAATGTTGCAAATAATGTTCGCAAGGCGTTGTCGCATTCCGCAATCGAAAGTGCTGTTGCTTTCGCAGGGGCTTCTCCGCGTGTGGCCGCAATCGCTAAACTCGCTGGGAGTCCTTCGGCGCTGTCGAGCGGAATGTTTCGCTTGCCTCCGAGCAAATCTGCCGCGAACGGCGAAAGCGTCTCAAGATAGCGTCGCTTGCTTTCTCCATGGAGAGTGTCCATCACGAGCGTCGATTTTCCGCAACCCGACGGCCCGCATACAACCGTAATTTTACCCAGCGGAAACTGGGCGTCCACATTTTTCAAGTTGTGCAGTCTGCACCCGCGAAGAGAAATAAAATTAAGCATCGAGTAAAAGATAATTTTATAAAATGAACTTTTGTCGCTAAAATATGCATTCTTTTGCCATAATCATTCAAATGAATATTTTGGGGAAAGCTATATTCCTTTTTATGAAAAAACTGCTGTTTTCCCTGCTACTTCTGTTTTTATCGACGGACTCATTGGCTGCGTATGTTGCTGTGTTGGAGACGATGGCTGATGGCGATGCGAAGGATAGCGTGTCACTTTTGGACCGTCAGTATTTGACGAATGTGTTGCGTGAGCAGGCGATAAAGGAACTCCCGGCAAAGCAAGGCTTCACGATCATGACCCGCGAGAACATCCAGCAGATGTTGCCTCCGGGCAAGGCCATTGAAGATTGCGAGGGAAACTGTCTTGTGGAAACGGGCAAGAATATTGCCGCTGACTACATTTGCCAGGCGCGTGTTGGGCGTTTCGGCGTTTCGTTGACTCTTTCCGCGGAACTTTATGAAACGGCGGGAAATAAGTTGATAGCTAGCTTCAACGGACGCGGAGCCAACGTAGAAGAACTGCTGCTTCTGATTGAAAGTAAATCTACCGATTTTTTCCGTGAAATAAAGGAGCAGAATACTCCTGCGACGGCGAATCCGTCAAGCGTTTTGGATTCGTCATCCTCGATTCAAAACGCATCGCCATCCTTGACCTCGATTGAGGACCCGTCTGCTTCTCCTGTCATTCCTAGCGAACAATCGCATATCTCCAGTGAACAACAGCATGTCATTCCCGCGAAGGCGGGAATCTCCCTTGACGAACCTCATGATGATAAAGCGAAAGTAGGCGAGAACATCCCTGCGAACGTGAACGACGAGCCTGAGAATAAATCTGGAATTGCAGGTGGTAAGGTTTTACTCGTTTTCGGAATACTGGTGACTACGTACGGCGTGGTGTTTGCCATTATTGGGAACAGCGATGCAAAAGAAGCTGCTGAAAGGAAAAATTTTGCAAATGAATATGAATACAAAGGAGCTAAGGATGATGCAGAATCGGGTCAGACTTTTCGTGGCATTGGAATCGGTATTGCAATAGCCGGAGCCGTATGT
>JAFWRL010000152.1 GCA_017520105.1 Fibrobacter sp. | reverse complement strand
GGCGACGGCCTTATTGCCGAAATCGCGAGCCGCATCCCTGCCGAACAGCCGGAACTTCACGAAATTTGTGACAAACTTTCTGAATCCCTCGCCGAGGCCGAAAAGAACTTGCACCGTTTCTTCATGAAGATTGGCAAGAAACTTTCGAAACAGAAAAACGGTCGTGGCGGTTTAACGTACTCCAATAGCATTCTGGCGGAATATGAAGCGGATCCGGCCACGTTCCTTGAACAGTACGCCAATGCCCGTGCCTTGGCTGACAAGCTTGTTGCGGCGACTGCGGAAGTCGATTCCCTGAGAGGCGTAGTGAACGACCTTGCCGGCCGTATGACCGAAATCGACCACTTCATATCGGACTTTGAATTTGTAACAAAGGCGGGCCGTGCCGATTGGGTCTTCTACATGGAAGAACCCTTCAATCCGCACACCATCAAGCTGCATGCGCTTCCGCTTCATTCCGGCAACATCTGGAGAGAAAAATTCTATCCGTGGATCAAGTCCGCGACATTCACCTCGGCAACGCTTTCTGTGCAGGCCGACCTCACGTACTTCTTGCAGAAAATGGGCATGGATAGCCTCCGCTTGAGCAAGCAACCGTTTGTGCGCGTTTATACGGAACCCTCCGACGTGAACGAACGCCGTTCCGTGATGGTCGCGAAGTTCTTGCCGAAGCCCTCGATGCCGGAATTTGGCGATGCCTTGAACGACACGCTCTTGAAGGTGCTCCCGTCTATCGAAGAAAATACGATGGTGCTCTTTACAAGTGTGGCGACCATGATGAAGGCTCAGGCCGCACTTGCCCCTGCATTTGCCGAACGCAAGAAACTTTTGCTTTGCCAGCACGTCGATGGTTCGCTGGATGGTCTTGTCGCGATGTTCCGTAAGGAACGCGGCGCCTGCCTCCTTGGCTGCCAGAGTCTTTGGGAAGGCGTCGATTTCCCGGGCGATGCGCTCAAGCTGCTCGTCATCACGAAGCTTCCGTTCCCGAACCCGTCCGACCCGCTTGTTGCTGGTCTCACGAACGAAATGAAAGCGGCAAACAAGAACTTCTTCAAGGATTTCTTTGTCCCGGAAGCTTATATCGAACTCCGTCAGGGCATCGGTCGTCTCTTGCGTTCTGATTCCGATTCTGGCAAGGTCCTTATCTTGGATAATCGCGTTATCCTCGAACGTTACGGCAAGACCTTCGCCCGCATCTGGAATTTCAAGAACCGCGTTGCAAACTCCGTCGCTGAAATCGAACGCTTCGTGAAGTAACCCCGCTCCTTTTTGTAGTTTGTCATGCCCGCCATCGTGCGGGCATCTCCTTTTTATATCGGAACAAACGAATTTTTTGTATATTCCGTAATAGCGGTTTATAAAGTTAGAGAATTTCCCCGTTGCCGATTATTTGATGCTTCACAAATCCAAGACAGCTTTGAAGTTGAATCGATGACTTATGGCATGTGGTGGGGAGGGGAAGCCGCCTTGCTTTTTAGTACGGCCGTTGATAAGCCTGTTTGTAAAACGATGTCAAATGGTGAGTGTCGGTATGTTGTCGTTTTAGCGAAAAAAGCAGCAAATAAAAAAGAGGGAAAAGTATTTTTCTATGATAGGGAAACGGGTAAAATAGTAGAATATGAGGATTCTGTGCCAAGTTCGAGTTTTGCTGATAATTATTGGCCATTCCATAAACCGGACGGAACCTGGTTGCCCGATTATAAATGGAAGTAGTTTTATATTTTTTTGAAAAAGTCCGAACTATTTTTTTAATGAAGATGTGCGTAGTATGACGCCGCAGGGAACATTTGGTACGACCTGCACAACAAGCTTGTCTATAAGAACGGCAAAAATAACATGCCGTCAAAGGTGTTCCTGTTCTCCACGATGCCGCAAAATATTACATTGGATGAAGTGGACGCCTTGGATGATGTAAATGGCAGCTCGCCATATCTGAACGATGTGACGGAACGTATCGATATCGCCTACGATGATGGAGGCGACCGTCTTTGGTATTCCTATAACAAGCTCTCGGATGGCTCGGGAATGACGAGGGTGACACTCCCGGGTGTGGGCGTCTATGAAGCGACGAAAACGAATGGCGTAAACGGGACTTTCAAACTTGTCCGTAAAGACCTGGTGGCGGGCGGCTACCGTGATGAAGCGGGCAATGCGCATTTCCCGGTGATGGACGCGCAGGGCAACGTACGTGGTTACGCGACTTCGGATGGAATGCAGAGTGCATACGATTATTTTGCGTACGGAACGATGATGGATTTGTCGCCGGATGCTGGTGATGACAACAAGCGCTGGCAAGACAAAGAATTTGATGGTGAGCATGGCAAGTACTACTTCGGCGCCCGCTACTTCGACCCGTTCTTTGGAATGTGGATGTCGCCCGACCCTGCGGGACAATTCGCGAATCCCTATACGTACGGCGGAGACCCGGTAAACTTTGTGGACCCGAACGGGGAATTTGCGTTTGCACCCGTATTAATTGGCGCTGCTATTGGAGCCATTGTGGGCGGGACGACTGCGTATGCCAACTGTAGCGGCAAGGACGGCTGCGTAGGGGAGGCTCTTAAGATGGCTGGAGTTGGTGGCTTGGCCGGAGCCGCTGGTGGAGCTGCCGGTGAAGCGTTCTCCGGCGTGAGTGCGGCCGCTGCGGGTGCCAAAGGGTTGTCCGTTGCGGCGAGTGGCGGAGCAGCCGCGGGTTCCGCAGGAACTTCTGCCGCGTTTGCGGGCGGGGCTGTCAACGGTGCGTTTAGCGGCTTCGCTTCATCTGCGGTCACCTATTCTTTGACAACGGACAGCTGGAACCTTGGTCATTTTGCAATTGCGAGCCTTTCTGGGACGTTTTGGGGCGGCTTGATGGGTGGGCTTACAGATATGCTTAGATACAAGTTGAGCACTGAATTCCAGTGGAAAACTCATGAAAAGGTGCTGAATTATGGATATGGAAAAATAAAAAATTATT
Source organism: Fibrobacter sp. (assembly GCA_017520105.1). Next base: position 33,261 of record JAFWRL010000152.1, on the reverse strand, counting down.
CTGCAGACACTGAGTATTTTAAGGATATGTATGAGAAGATGGCCAAATATGTGCAAAATATTGAGGGGGTGAATTTTCCAATACATTTTAATCGGGTAAACCCCAAAATGAATCCAGCATTTGCTTTGGGACGTAGAACAAATGCAGCTGCGCTGTCGGATAATTCTATCCAGATTGATGCGAATACGGGGATAGAATTTAGTTGGAAATATGATAGCAGGAATGGATTACAATTAAATAGGACATTTAGCGCAAGTCGATTCTATTCAACTATTGTACATGAAGATGGTCATCTAATTGATGCTTCTGGAGCGCTGAAGGATTTATACGAAAGTAGAAATTCTACTTCTTATAAATTAATTACTTCGGGATATAGACGAGCATACGAAAAAGCTACTATTGAATTAGGGGCTATATCTAAGGAGTTAAACCATAAATATTGGAATCACTGGTCTGATAACACGCGATTATATACTAAATCACGCTATTTTACCAATTTTGCAGAATTCTATGCATACGGATATTAGGTTATGCCGAAATTTTTTCTTGCGATATATCTTCTTTTAATCCTTTGCGGTTGTTCTAATCGCGAAAAGGCGGTACCTGCTCCAAACTATGGCTATCGGTATTTTGTAAATAAGGTTGTTTTTATTGATGAATCTACTGCTGGAATAATTAGTATTCCGGAAGCTTGTGAATATCAGTTTTCTAGACAAAGGGAGTTGATGTCTTTAAATATACCTCAGACAGAATGGCATAATTACATGAAAATGAATAAATGGTGTTCTTCTTTGTTTAACGGTCAACCAGACTCTACCACCTATTCATTGCGGAATTCGTCCGATAAAGAATTATGCGATTCTGAGGAGGTATGTATTGTCAAGCCGGAAATCTACTTGAAAGAGAACAATGTGTTTCAAGTATCCTTCTGCGATTCTAAATACTATACCCAAATGCGCTACGACAGTTTGAATGTGCTGAAGGATTTTGTAGGTGAAAATGCAGTATGGGAACCTTTTAGCAGTTCTCCTTACGATATGATTGTTTCCGACTCCCTTATCGTTCTGAAAAGTCGGCGCGAATATTCGTATAAAATTCTTTTTTATGTAGAGAAAAAAGAATGGTGTAAGGATTGTCCGCTAGAGAAGGATGTTTCAATGTATGTGCCGCTTCCTTTTGGTTATGTAAATAGTTCCGAATGCCACAAAAGAAAGCCTTTTTCGTTCTAGTTATAATCGTTTTTTTTTGTTATGCAAATAATGAAGTTCCTGCTGTACTTAATAATCGTGTGCTATCTTTGTGGCTGTGCCTCAGGTGAATGCAGAACGGATGCGTGCCAATCATACAAGAGAACGGCAGCCTTCTGTAACGAGGTCCAAGCAGAGGGGGCCTTTTGTCTGGAATACGATTATTTTAACTACTGTACCATAAAGGGGCTGAATAATCAGAATATAGGGACCCCGTGTATGGACTCTCTAGTTTATATGGAAATTCTTGAAACCTTTGACGGAAAATGGGTTGGCGGGGAAACTGTTGGGACTGCCCGTCCTTCTCCAGTTCCTACGGAAGTGGGGCCATATTGGATAAATGATATTAGTTATGACTATAGTTCCTTCACGAGAGAAGTGATTAATGACACTGAAATTTACCACCATTATTGCAAGTCAAAAGACAACAAAAAATGTGACATGATTTTTTTGATTCACACAGATAGGGGCCCGATGTACCAATATAATTATGAAACAAAAGAAATAAAATCGGTGGGTTGGCCGATGTAAAGAATGGCCTATGATGCATTGATTAAGATTCTGATATATAATATGAAAAAAGGTTTATCTTATGAAATATAAAGCTCCTTTTCTTGTCTTGCTGCTGTTTGTTGCATGTAGCGAAGAATCTTCTTCGGGACCGGATTCACCAAGTTCGCTGGAATCTTCGGCATCGGTTCTACTTTCTAGTTCGGAAGGTGGAATGCCTTCTGTAATGTCTAGTTCTTCTGTTGTGTACAACGTAGAGCTCTCTAGTTCTGTTGAAAAAAATGCTGTTAACGGTTCATCGGAAAAGGTAAACGGTTCTAGTGCTAGTGTAACCTCGTCTGCAAATATTGAGGCAACGAATAACATGGTTATAGACGAGCGTGACGGGAAAAAATACAAAACGGTCACGATTGGAACGCAAACGTGGTTTGCTGAAAATTTAGCATACAATTTGAAAGATAAAAACAATAGAATTGCATATGACTGTCCTAATGAGGAAATGTCTAATTGCAGCATTTACGGTAATTTATACGATCAATGGGGACTTCTAGATTTGTTTGATGGGCCTGTATATTATCCGGCTGTCCCGGCGAACGCTCGTCCGTTCAAAGGTCTTTGTCCGAAAGGCTGGCATATCCCGAGTATTGAAGAATGGCAAGAGTTGCTGAACAATGCCTACGTTCAGGATTTGGTGGCGAAATCGGCTGGAGGTACAGGAGAATCTGGTTTTGATGTGCTTTTGCTTGGTGGTGTTGGATGGAATGGTGCGATATATTTTGAAGAGGCCGGCCTTTTTGCAAGCGTTGATGAACGTGACGATCAAAATATGGTATGCGCTAAGTTTACCCCTTCATCGGTAACGACATCTACGTTGAACCATAGTTTTTTCGTGGCTATCCGTTGCTTGAAGGACTGATTTTTTTGGGGGGGCTTCCCCTCTAACGAGGGTCGCAATGACGTAACCCCTTCCTACTTCCTACCGCCTACTTCCTACTGCTCATACCTGTTCACGTGTGTAGCCCCTTAACGAACCGCGTGATTTTTATTATATTTGGCACCCTGCTTTAAGGTGCATAATGTTTGATTTAAGTGCTTTTTTTGATGGAATGTCAAAGCCCTTGCTTCGTAACGCCCATGCCAAGGCGTTCGGCAAAAAGGGACTTTTAAACAATGCTCTCATCCAGTCCGAAACACTGTCCTATTACTCCGACAAGAAGCGTGTTTCGGGCTTGTTCTCCAAGATGGAGCCGTGGCAACGCCGTTGCCTCAACTTGATTTATAACAGCGGGTCCAGGGGACTTGCCTTTAACGAACTTCGACTGACGGTCCCCGTGAGCAAGAACCGCGAACTCCAGACGTTCCTCCTCACGATGTGCCGTGAATATGTCCTTTGGCGTTCCTTTGTGGGCGGTACGCCTATTTATTTGGGCTTTAGTGATTTTGCCGGTTGTTTTGAAGTCAAGCCGGAAGGCGAAATTGACACGGTTTCTCCGACGATTTCTTACCAGAACCTTTTGGACTGGCATATTTGCACGGTGCTTGCCACGGCGAAGAAAAAACAGCTCCGCATCAATACCAATGGGACCCTTCACCGTCGTGGACGCCAAATTTGTACGGAATCGTTTGCGTCGGCACGTCGCGTTTCCGAAAAGGCAAGCGAACATGAGACGTCGCTTATCTTCAGTTTCCTCGTGCAGAACGGCTGGCTGGAACGCGAGAATACGTTCTTGCTCCCGTCGGTGGCTGCGATTGATTTTATCCACAAGAACGGATTCCGCCTGCATCAGGATGTCATCACGTGGTGGATTAAGGAACGTTTCCATGGCGACCGCGACCTTTGTGCGCATTTGCTGAAAGGCATTGGCGAGGGGCTTTCGGCTACCGACGCCGCCCTGCGTTTCTGGGTGATGGACCCGTCGTACCGCATTCAGGAAAAGTGCAAGATGCTTGCGTGGGAACACCTGCCGCGTCCGCTCTGCGAGCTTTGGCTGTTGGGACTTGTCGATTTCCGCATGGCGCAGAACAAGGTAACGTCCGTGGTGTTGAGCAAGTCGGGCAGGGATTGGCTCGAAACGTCTATCGCTTCGATTCCCGAGGCGAACCTTACTGCTCTCCCGAACTTTGACTTGGTTGTCTCTACGGGCATGGCGCCGCGCGTGCTCTACTCCCTCGCGTGCCTCGCTAAAGTCAAGAACGACGAGACGTTCCTCTGCTTTACGCTCGAAAAGGAAACTTACGTGGCGGGCCTCAAGTGCGGCTTCCCTGAATCCGAAATCGAGAATCTCCGCAACTGGATCAAGCCTCCCGAGAACGTGTCTTCGACGATTGCCGAATGGAACGCTTCGTTCTACGGCGCGAAGGTGCGCACGGCTAGACTCCTGAAGGTCGAAAGCAAGGAAATTCTGAGCGAGCTTTCCCGTTTCCCGCAGTTCATGGAATGTACCGAAGAATACATCCCGGGATACGGCTTTATCCTCAATCCAGAACTGGAGGCGCGTGCGCTCGAAATTCTCGAGAATTACGGGTTCTTCCCGTACGTGGGCGAATCGACGGAAAACCGCACGCCGGCATCCCTCGACGAATGGCGTGCCGAATTTGCGATTGCATGGCCCGATGCAAAGAAGATTGACTACGAGTTGCGCGACGAAGCTGACGAGGCATCTGCCCAGGCGACGATGGATTCTACCAAGTACGGTAGCGTTTATCAGAAATTGAGCACGTTCGATCTCGTGAAGGTCCTCCGTTACGCAAAGACCGTGGGCACCCCGCTTGCCGCGAAAATCATGGACAAGACCAAGCGAAACGCGAAGCTCGAAGAAAAGATGTTCTACGTGCATGCGCTCCATTTGGCCAAGTCCCCGTCAATGGTTGAAATCCAGGAAAACGGCAAGGAAGAACGCTTCTCGCTAGACCTTTCGTTTATTCAGGAAATCAAGGTCTTGAGCAAGAAAGCCGCTGCCACGCAGCTGTAAGTCTCTTTTTGAGGGAAGGGGGAGGTGTCCCCCTCGCTACAGCCCCGACTCCCGCCCTTATAATCACGCCAACTCAAATGTGAGTGGGCGTTTTTTGTTTAACCCACCCGAGTCGGTTCTTTCGCTACCTCCACTGCGGGGCTCATACGCCGCCCCGCAACGCCCCGCTTATTTCACCCTTTAGTACGCGAACAAAGACCCTCCTATTGTATTGATACTCTGTTGATGAGGGATCTTTGTATGCACGTAAAAAAGATATTACGAAAAAGTTGTTTGTTGTTTTCTGTGAAATAAATTAACTTAAAAATGGGTGCCTTTGCATAATCATATTGTATTTATTGGGGATGCGTGTGAAATTGTTAGAAAACTTGATTATGGCGGTTTTTCTTTTTGCCTGTTTTTATAATGGCAAACGATTCTTTAATGGTTGATTTTCGTAGCGAACGCCATAGGACAGAATGGAACTGGGTGGAATATAGGGTGACTCTTACCAATGTTTCGACAAAGACCATATCAAATCCTGTAATCCAGTATTTCGCAGAAAACACGAATATCCAGTATTGCGAAAAGAACGCAAACAAACCCAGCTGCAGTGGCATGAAAACAGGAAGCTACGGACAGGATTCTATGCTGACCGTAGCGGTTGATTATACATCATATCCATTCCAGACGAATTCGCAAGTGATATCCGCAGGGAAATATACGGTTGTGACTTTGAAAACGAAGGGTTCACTACGGGCCGGTAAAACGGTGACGATGCATTTCCGTTTGTATCGCAAAGACTGGACGGCTTGGGATTGCAGCAGGGATTATTCGTACCAGAAAAATGCTGCTGTTAAAGAAAAGAATAACTTCATGGCTGTTTATGATGAAAACCGTAATATCCTTTGGGGATATAACCCGCTTGACGGTGCTAATGGGACCGGCAACGTTGTCTGGAGTAGCCGTAATAAGCATCAGGTGATTGAAAAATTCAAAGGCGATGAAGATAAGATTATGTCCCAAGGACGTTTCTGGATCCTGAAAGATTCCGTATTTACAAAGAACGAAAAGGATTCTTTAAAAGCAAAGGGCGTCGATGTTGTTGAAGTGTCCACTTATCTAGGGCAGACCCTGTTATTCAGCAGGGCTTCTGTTCCGGTTAGAGTAAAAACGCTTCAACTGCAATTGTCTGGATTTTATAACGCATTTTCTGTAGATGACACGACATCTCTTTCTTTGATTTTGGGAGACGATGATTTGTATGGGAAAAAACGTGTTTGCCAAGAGAATGGCTCGTGCGAGGAATCGGTAGAGGAGAGACTTTCGTATAAGCTGGAAGTGATGTGCTGGTCTGACGTGGGAATGTTTGCGTGCAAGGATATCGTAAAATCTTGTGGCGGTTCGGATGCGTTGATAGACCGCCAAATTGTTTTGGCTACGGTTCCAAGGGATTCTGTGCAATGTCTATCGCGAAATCACAATGTGAAGGATTTGGCAACGGAGAAGGTGGGGGCGCCTTTTGCTTCGTGCTCTGAAGATAAAGTATATTATTTTAGTGATGTTGATTTTTACAATGGTCAGATTTATCGTTCAATGGGTTTGAATTATTTACAAAGTAGTCCGGCATGGGTGGCGGGGATGAAAGAAACTGTAAAAACAACAACGTGGTTAAAAGGAGAGTTGTATACAGGAGAGGGAGTGGTTGTTGGCGTTTATGATACTGGGGTGGATTTTGAAAATTTAGCCTTTCAAGAATATGATGTTGAAAAAAAAGAATATTTTCCTAGAAAATCTCCATGGTATAGTAAAGAAAATCAAAAATATGATTATGATAACACTACCGTAGGTCGGGCGGATCATGGAACAAGAGTGGCGGGTGCTATTGGTGGAAATGGAAGTGGGGCGCCAAATTCTCGATTGAGAGGAATTGCTCCTAAGGTGCAATTTTATTCATTGGGTGGTGTGTTTAACCGTCAGTCAGGGCATGTGGTAAATCATTCTACAGCTTTGGTTGAAAATGATGATATATGTTGTTTTTTTGATGAAAAAGACCAAAAGGAGAAGATGAGGAAAGCGATTTATTATGGGAAAAATTTTAGAAAGATAGATGAAAATATTTTTAGAAATTGGAAGCTGTTTTCTGAAGGTGGTGACTTTTTAACTAAAACTTTTGTTATGGCTGCAGGAAATAATGGAGACGTTCAATATTATGATACGATGAGAGGTTTTCATTCCATATTGGGTCCATTTAAAAACGCCATTGTTGTTGGTGCTATCGATGCTAGAGCTGAGGATATTGTGGCTAGTTTTTCAGGGCTGGGGCCTACATGGGATGGTCGTATAAAACCAGATGTTGTGGCGCATGGTACACGATATAGTTTTGTTGTAGCAACGACTATTGGCAAAGGAAGGATAGAAAGTTATGATTATGATTTTATGTGTGGAACATCGTTGTCGGCTCCAATTGTAACTGGGGTTGTTGCTTTGATGTATCAGAAATTTAGAGAGAGAACGGGGTTGCCTTTAGAAGAACAATCAATGAGAAATTCGACAACAAAGGCTATACTTATACATTCGGCTACAGATATGAAAGGCAAACATAGAGTTTTGGATGGGGTTGAAATTATGGAAGGAAAAAAAAGTGAGAGTATCATACGGACAAGGTCCTGATTTTGTAACAGGTTGGGGTAGTGTGAATGCGAAAGGTGCTTTGGATATTATTGACGGTTATGATGCTGCAAATCAAAAGTTTGAGAGGTTCCGTGAATTTGAAATATACAATGGAATGGTTAAAAAGTGGACGTTTAGTATTCCTGCTGGTGCTGGGGTAAAAAAAGTGAGGATTACCTTGGTTTGGGATGATGCTGTCCCTTCAGTTGAAGATGTTTCTGTAGAAAATTTTACCAAATCAAAATTAGTCAATGATTTGGATATGTATCTTGTGTCCCCGTCTGGTATACGTTATTATCCATGGAAGTTAGATTCTCTTTCAACAGCATATATGGATGAAAATGGTAAATTCGTTGGTGCCAGAGGGTTACTGGCTAGAACATCCGGTTATGAAATGATAACGCTTGATGAGGCGGAAAAGGGGGCTTATCAAAAGAAACATTTGGAATGCCTAGATTCGAATGTTTTTCGTTCATGCTTTGACCATCTCAATAATGTCGAAGTCGTTGATGTTGAAGGAGAATTTTCTGGTGCTGATATTGAGACTGGCGAATGGCAAGTTGTTGTTGAAGGATATAAAGTTAAAGTTGGGAATAGTACGGATGGTTTTGCACAAGTGGCGTCTATTGTTAGCGATTTCAAATTAGAAGAACCCGTTTGTTTTGAAGATGAACATCCTTATTTAAAAAATAAGACTAGTTCCTGTGTTCATGAATTAGGGAATTTTTTGGAAAATTATGTTACATTTGATAGTAGGACTTTTGTAGCTCCGAATGATTGGATTTATCTTTATGATGGTTCGGGGCAATTGATAGGTGCGTATACTGGTTCGGAACTTGCGGGGAAGACTATTGGTGTAAAAACGAAGACTCTTAAAGTTGTTCTTGAAAGTAATGATGATAATCAGCAAGGTTGGGGCTATGCGATAGATAAGGTTGAACATTTGTCTTATGATGTTTTGGCTCCAATCCTCTTGGATGTAAGGAGAAAAAAATGAAAAAGTTTATAGTAATCATGTTAGCCGCATTTGTTTTTTGTGCATGCAATGATTCGTATAATCCCTATGAACACGAAATTGTTGTGAATAGAGATTGTTCAATCAACGGAATGTCTTTTGATTCGGATTCTGTTCGTTGTGGAAAAAACGGGAGTATATATTTCAGCATTGCCCCTATGGATGAAAACAATCCCTCACCATATGACTTATTTCTTTATTTTGATAGTACAACTGAAAATGTAAGAGACTCTATATGGATTTTGGAAATGAATTCTGATAGATATTCTGTATGCGAAAATCTTAAACTAGATAATTTAGATTTCCTTGGTACCTTTTGTTTGAAAAATAATGAAATTGCTGGTCGGAAATATATAGGTAATCCAGTGGATTTTGAAAGAAATATAGATGGTGAATATTTTATATATAGCAAGTATGGGGCGTATAAAGCGTTCTGTAATATCAAGTCAATGAATTGTAATGTTACTTTTTCGTGTATGGTTCAATATGACGGAACCTTTAATTTTTCAAGAGTTCCGAATGCGGAAGAAGTAAATCTAAAATTTGTGACAGGGTGCCCTTTTTAAGAAAAGAGGTTAAAATGAAAAAAAATCTACTACTAGTAACAATTGCTATTGGTTTAACAATTGCTCAAGCTGATGAACCAAAGTACGATGATAATGATCGCTGCAATACCTCAGGTGCAACGCTTGCATCAGGAATTTATGTGCCGACGGATATGTGTGAACAAACTGGCTATGTGTGTAGATTAGCTAGTCAGCCAGATGGAACTATTATTTTTTGGTTAGGTACTTCTGCTAATTGCGGTAGATTTCATACAACAAAAATGATCACATATTATCCAATACAGAATCAACCTAGCGGTTTAGATTATAATCATCCAAATCATGAATTACGTTTAGTTTTGTCTCCGGTGGGTGGTTCTGCAAATATGTTTGGTGTGGCAGTTATGGCGTCGCAGCTTGTTTCTGCAAAAAGTGATCGAGCTAAAGTGAGTGTAATTTATAGTTTTAATCCGCCCTCGTATGGCCCTGATTTAAATTCTATTCGGTTACAGTCTGTCAGTAGGGTGGATTAAGACGATTTTTGGCTTCAGTGCTGTGTTCCTGATTTTTCCTGTGTCACCCCGCACACCGTTGCGGGGTCTTTTTGTTGCATATAAAAGCGTCGGCCAACTTAACTAGATTCTTCGACTCCACTTCGTTGCGCTCAGAATGACACTGTTAGTAACTATTGACTAGTAACTAGTAACTCAAAAAATTCTATCATTCCTTCAATGAATCTTGTCCGCATATTTCTTTTGCTGGGGACGCTTGCCGCGTTCTCGTTCGGAGCATCTTCGACTATGGAAAACTTTCTGTTCAATGGCCGTTGGTCCCATACCGATGGCGTTAGCCGCGTGAGTGCGCCTGCCTCGTCCATTACGTTCAACGCCAAGGCTTCCTCGATTACGGTCACGCTCGAAGGCCAGTCCCGCTGGCGTCTCGACCGCGACGGCAAACAGGTTGACCAGTTCGAAATCGGCTCGAAGGAAGAACACACGACCAAGGTCGAAGACGACGGCTCGTTCCACAAGTACCGCCTCATCAAGATTAGCGAAAGCGGCGCTCCCGAAGTCCAGTTCTACGGAGTGCAGCTCGAAGGCGAATTCGGCGATGCTCCCAAGCCTTCTCAACGCCGCATCGAGTTCATCGGCGATTCCTTTACGGTGGGCTTTGGCTGCGAAGGTTCGTCGGCGGATGACGGTTCCCTCGAGTTCGAGAAGACGAACGCGTCCAAGAGCTACGCCTACCTTCTGGCGAGCGGCTTTGGCGCCGACTATCAGGTGAACGCGTTCAGCGGTCGCGGTCTCGTGCGCAACTACGATAATATTGTGCCCAAATGGACACTAGAACGCCTTTACGACTATACGGTAATGGGCTCGGTGACGGAGTACCCGAAGCCGGAACGCTGGAACTTCGAAAATTTCCACCCGCAGGTGATTGTCGTCTTTGTCGGAATCAACGATTTCCAGGGGAATCCGCCTTATGCGGACAAGGGTAAATTCAAGAAAGCTTATGCCGCCCTGCTTGCAAAGCTCCGCAAGGCGCACCCGGGTGTAAAGTTCCTGCTCGTTTCTACGAAAATCTGGCCCAACGATGACCTCGGTCCGACCGTCAAGGCGATTTACGATGCCGAAATTGCCGCAGGGCATAAGGATTTGGAGTACAAACACGTCTATACGTCGAATGTCGCCCTGCTTGGACACCCCGATACGCATTCCCAGGAAGAGCTTGCAAGCACTTTGAGACCCATAATAGCCCGTCTTGGACGATGGCTTTCAAGATAATTTAAGTCATTAAAGAACTTTTTTATATATTTAGAAGGGCTTTGTGTCTAAAATGGATATGTGATTATGTCTTCAAAGGTTATGCGGAAAGTTTACGCCCTTTTCAGGATGAATTTCCTGATTGTAGTGCTTCTGGTGGTTACCGCCGTGGCCATGTTTGCGTATAAGCATTTCCTGGACGACGTTTTGGACATCAACCTCGCCGATTACCCTTATGTGGTCGCTAGCGCCGATTCCGTGGATGGGGGTACGTCCGCTATCTCGATGACGCGTACCGACACTTCCGTAGTCATTGAATATGAACTTCGCGAGGGGTACGCCTATCCGTACGTGGGTATCAAGATTTATCTTGGCGACGGAAAGACGATGGGCCGCAATCTTTCCAAGTTCGATAGCATTTTCGTGTGGCTCAAGCCCCGTAACGAGGGCTCCGTGCGCCTTTACATGCGCGGTTACGATAGCGCCATCTACCGCAAGAACGACGAGACTTCGCTCAAGTTCAACGAAATCGAGTTTTCCCCGACCAAGGAACCTTATCCGGCCGTGTTCGTCCCGCAGGAATTCCGCGTGGCAGGCTGGTGGGTATCCCAGAACGAAATCAATGTGCACAAGGCACGTGTCGATCTTTCCAATATTCCGCTTATCGAAATTCAGACGGGCACGAACGCTCCGCTGGGTTATGGTGGAATGGAAATCAAGATGTTGCGTTTCAAGGGTAAGAAAATTTCGAAGGTCGATCTCGTGACGACGCTTGTCGCCCTTTGGTTTGTCACCTTCCTTATCATCTTGATTATCAGGTTCTTCGACTATAGTCGGGAACGCGCGGTCAACAAGAAAAAGCAAGAAGAACTCAAGAAGAACTTGCGCGCTCTCGAAATCGAGAAGAGCGAATACGAGAAGTCCAGCAAGGAGGACCCGCTTACTGGGTGCCTCAACCGTGCCGGTTTCAGCGGCGTGCTCCTCCGCGAACAGGAAGAGCTGAACAGGGGCGGCCGTCCTGTCTCGTTCATGATTTTTGATATCGACCATTTCAAGAATATCAACGATACTTACGGACATCTTGTCGGTGACGAAGTTCTCGTGAATCTCGCAAAGCTCGTGCAGAGCATGATCCGCAATACCGATTCCCTGGTGCGTTGGGGCGGTGAGGAATTTGTCATCTTGAGCGACGACACCAGCATCCAGAATGCCGCGTTCCTGGCCGAGAAGCTCCGCAAGGCGATTGAAGCATCGACGCTCATTAAGCAACAGCAGGTGACATGCTCCTTCGGCGTGACCGAGATGGTGCCTGGCGAAGATCCGAAGTCCCTCATTGCACGTGCTGACAAGGCGCTGTATTCATCTAAGGAAAGCGGACGCAATCGCGTTACCGTGGCAACGTTCAGGCGTGGCCATTAAGACGACGAAGGGTCGCTTAATGAAACGCTCTTCGAAATTTTTTGCATTGACAGTTTGTGCTCCGGTTGTTATGGCATTTTCGCCGGTGCTTCTTTCGTCGTGCACAAAACATCCCGAGATGGAGGATTTCAAGCAAATTCAGTTGCAGTGGAATGCGGCTGACGATGCTGCCGAACAGTCCGAAGCGAGGGATAACTGCGTGATTGATATCACATCGAAGGTCATGCATCATCCGGTGGTGCTCAAGTCGAAGCTTGTCGAAATTGCCTACGAAGTCGCCTACCGCCTTGACGAAAAGGGCCTATTGGCCTTTGATGCGCGCTGTAGCGATGACCGTTTTGCTGATTTGGACGAGTGTTCGTGGCGGGCGACCTGTGGTGGTGGTTCGGCCTCTGTTGTAAAATTCCACAACGAACGATAATGGCGGACCCTATCTTATTGAGTTGTATAAAGATATCTTTGTATATGGTTCAGACCGCCCGCACTGTCTCATGCTGAATGGGAGATGGGTAAGTTAAATTGGATAGTGCGAGGGTTCGTCTGATAAAAGGAATTTTCTGTGAAACCGATTTTTGAATATACCGACTATCGTGAATGGATTAGGGACGCTTTTGAAGATTTCAAGAAGCGTAAGACTGTTATATCCTGGCGATACATGGCAATGAAGCTCGGTGCGGATCCCGGAAATCTCCTGCGCATTTCTCAGGGAAAGATTCACCTTGCCGTGAATTTTATTAAGCCCATGGCGGAATTCTTTGAACTGGACGAGAAAGAATCTGCCTACTGGACGGAACTAGTGTATTTCGGACGAGCCAAGAGCGACCAGGAAGCTCTGAACCATTATGAAAAGATGCAGGCGCTAAAGGGTATCCCATTGAAGCGTCTTGCCAAAAAAGAGCTCGAATTTTATCGTCATTGGTACTATAACGCTATCCGTTCCGTAATCGGTATTTGTAATTTTAAAGATGATTATGAAGGTCTTGCGGAATGCTGTACACCGGCAATTACGGTGGAGCAGGCCAGGGATGCAATCAAGCTCCTGCATGACCTGAATATGATTTCCGAGGGGAAGGACGGATTCTGGAAAGTGAACGACACGTTTGTGAGTACTGGTGGTAACTGGAGGTCCGAAGCTGTTCGGACGTTCCAGAAAGAGACGATTCGCCTTGCGGGCGAATCGCTTGAACGCCATATTCCGCCACTCCGCGATATTAGCACTGTGACGATGACGTTCAACATGAACGATATTCAGTTACTCCGCGAAAAGGTCAAGGAGTTCCGTGCGGACTTGCTTCGCCTCTCGCAAGACGGCACCGGTGACGACACGGTGTTCCAGTTGAATGTGCAGCTCTTCCCGCTTGCGTTTACCAAAAAGTTGCAGGAGAAGTCAAAATGAAACGGCTAGCCTGCATATTCTCTGCTTTTTTGCTCTGGAACTGTTCAGAGCATGTTGCCGGTGGTCCCGGCAGTGAAACGACGAACGGCATTGCCTACGTGGGCGATGGCGCCGTGGCGTCGTATGCCAGTGTAGCCATCAGAAGCGTCGATTATACGTCGTCTGTCGATAGTGCGACGAGCGCGCTCGTGAATGCGGACTTCTACGCCGATGCGGACGGCCGCTTCTCGTTCGAGGCGCCGGAAGGCAAATACCGCTTGACGATTGTGCACGGTGGCTCTGCTTATACTGGACTTTATAAGACCAAGGGCGATACGAGTATTGGCTCTATCAATCTTGAACCGACGGCCTCTCTCGGCGGTTTTGCCGATGTGCCTGAGAAGTGTGAATTTGTCTGGGTTGGTGTGCGCGGCATGGATGTGCTTGTGCGTTCCGATTCTGTTGGGCGTTTCCAGCTTTCGCAGTTGCCGTCCAACGATTCGCTGCAGGTCTATTTCTTGCGCGGCGACAACAACAAGGTTTATGACGATCTGTCCGTGAAGCTCGAACCGAACGAAGCGGAAGTAATCGACTTGCAGCCGGATACGCTCAAGAACAAGATCAAGTTCGTGGCCGTTGCCGATGGCAAGGTGGTTCCGTTTGCATCCCTTGCTATCCGTAAGGCGGACTGGCGTCCCGATTCTCTCCGTGTGAACAACACTGTTGTCGAAGCGGAAACCTTTGCCGACAAGAACGGCATGTTTGCAATCGATTCCCTCAAGTCTGGCAATTACCGCGTGACGGTCACGCAGTCCGGGCTCGCTTATTCCAAGGTGCTTTCTGCAAAGCAGATTGCCAAGCTCGATACTCTTCGCTTGGATGCTACTGCCTCTATTTCGAGTAAAGTAACGCTCCGTACAGGTCAGGAATTCCTGTGGGTCGGCGTTTACGGCCTCGATCTGTTGGTCAAGACAAATAACGCAGGCTCTTACGTATTGCCCAGCGTACCAGCGAAGGACTCGCTCGACATCTACTTTGTGATGCCGGACAGCGCAAAGAGCTTGTATGCAGAATGGAAGGCAATTGCCGAACCGTACAGCACCAAGTTCTCGAATCCTGTCATGGTGTTGCAGAACTTTGAAGACGGTATCAAGAATTGGTACGTGAATACAGATCCGCTTTTCAAGGGAACGACGCTCACTCCTACGGCAAAGAACGTGGCGGACGGCATAGTGTATGATTCGACTCGCAAGTCCAAAGTGTTCCATGGACAATACAAGCTTGCCGATGACGATTATGCCTGGGTACTTGTCGGAACGACGTTTGAGCACGAGATGAATTTCTCTGCAATCGATTCCGTGGTGTTCTACGCCAAGGGCGACGGAAACATTCGCCTTTCGCTTGAAAACTACATCGATGACACCAAGAGTTTAAAGGCTGCTACCGACTGGATGCCGCTCTCTAAGACTTGGCAGCGCATTAGCGTGAACCCAGCCGAACTCTGTGTCGGAAACGCGAAGACGGAAACCTGCTTTACCTCTTGGAGCGGCGTGAAATACTTGGTCAAACAGCTCCATATTTTCCCGCAAGACGGCACCGAATTCTACATCGATGACGTAACGCTTTACGGCGCGTTGTTCTAGGGAACAAATACAATTTTCTTACAAGCATAAGCCGCCTTGCACGGGCGGTTTTTTTTGTGTTTTTTCACATGTTGCTACCTTGTTTCGGTCTGTTTAGACTT
This sequence comes from Fibrobacter sp., assembly GCA_017520105.1. The sequence continues at coordinate 18,019 of JAFWRL010000152.1, read as the reverse complement.
GTATGCAATCGCGAAATTAAGTATCTTTGTGCACATGCAGTCTATTGAATCAGAAGCAAAAATTGCTCAGGATTATCTCGCCCGCATCGCTCGTGATGCCGAGGCGAAGTTTGATGAACATCTCCCCCCGGTAAAGGACCGTCCGTGCCGTTTGCACGAGGCTATGCGTTATTCCATGTTTGCAGGCGGCAAGCGTTTGCGTCCGGGACTCGCTAAAGCCGCGTTTGACATGTTCGGCGGCAAAGGTGATAAAATTTGGCTTGCGACGAGCGCTCTCGAAATGCTCCACACGTTCAGCCTTATTCACGACGACCTCCCGTGCGTCGATAACGACGACTACCGCCGTGGCAAGCTCACAAGCCACAAGAAGTTTGGCGAAGCTACGGCCGTGATGGCGGGCGATGCCCTCTGTGTGCATGCATTCGAGCTGATGGGCAAGACCGGCAACGCGAAGGCAATCGAACTCCTCGCGCACTTGCTTGGCACTTACGGCATGATTGGCGGCGAAATGACCGATATCGAATGCGAAGGCAAGGCCGTCAATCTCGAAATTGTCGATTACATTCACTACCACAAGACGGCGGCTCTTATCGAAGCTTCGCTCCTCGTGGGTGCGATGCTTGCGGACGCAAGCGAAAAGGATATGGAAATCATCCGCAACTACGGCCGCTCCATCGGGCTTGCTTTCCAGATTGTGGATGATATTCTGGACATCGTCTCCACGACTGAAGAACTTGGCAAGGATGCCGGGTCTGACGTCGAGAACGGCAAGGCGACTTACCCGTCCATTGTGGGCTTGGAAAAGTCTAGGGAACGCGCTAGGGAACTTTACGAAGAATCTATCAAGGTTCTGGACGGTCTCAAGTGCGATACCTCCATCCTCCGTTCTATAGCGGCATACATCATTACCCGAGTGAAATAAATGGAACTGAAAGACGTAAAGTCACCTCAGGACTTGAAACATTGCTCCATCGAGGAGCTGAACCGTCTGGCTTCGCAGATTCGCGAGACCATTATTGGGCAGGTGTCCAAGCATGGCGGTCATTTGGCTTCGAGCCTTGGTGTTGTGGAACTGACTCTTGCGCTTCACTATGTGTTCAATGCGCCCGACGACAAGATTGTCTGGGACGTGGGACACCAGGCGTACGTGCACAAATTGTTGACCGGCCGCTATGACCGATTCGATACCTTGCGCCAGCAGGGAGGCATTTCTGGCTTCCTCAAGAGGAACGAAAGCGTTTACGACTGCTTCGGGGCGGGCCACGCCACGACGTCTATTTCTGCGGCTCTCGGCTTTGCCGTTGCGCGCGACCATTTCAACCGCAACAACAACGTTGTAGCTGTCATTGGAGATGGCTCCATGACGGGCGGTATGGCTTACGAGGCTATCAATAACGTTGGCGCCTCCAAGCAGAACATGACCATCATCTTGAACGATAACAAGATGAGTATCGCACCGAACATCGGCGGTTTTAGCAAGTATCTGAACCGCGTGATTTCGGACCCGGTTTACAACAAGATGCGTACCGACCTGGATCGCCTGATGAACCGTTTGCCGGGCATTCTGGGTTCCCGCTTCCGTGACCTCTTCTTGCAGGTCGAGAATGCGGCGAAGAACGCCGTGAAGCCGGGACGCTTCTTTGAAGACTTGGGCATCCGCTACTTTGGTCCGATTGATGGTCACGACATCGATGAACTCGTGATGATTCTTGAACGCGTCAAGCAGCAGCAGGGTCCGTGCCTTGTGCACGTGCTGACCGAGAAGGGACGCGGTTTTGACGCTGCCGAAAAGAATCCGACTAAGTATCACGGTTGCGGTGCGTTCGACCCTGAAAGCGGGCTCCCGCTTGCTCCGGGCAATCCGAACCCGTCTCTCACGAGCGTGTTTGGCAATACGCTTTTGCAGCTTGCCCGTAAGGACAAGCGCATCATGGGTATCACGGCTGCAATGCCTACGGGCTGCGGCATGGATATCGTCGCAAAGGAACTCCCGGACCGCGTGATTGACGTGGGCATTGCCGAAGAGCATGCCGTCACGTTTGCGGCGGGCATGGCATGCGATGGCGTTGTGCCTGTGGTCGCGATTTACTCGTCGTTCATGCAGCGCGCCTACGACCAGATTATCCACGACATTGCACTCCAGAACTTGCATGTGGTGCTTGTGCTCGACCGTGCCGGCCTTGTCGGTGCAGACGGTCCGACGCATCATGGCGCCTTTGACTTGTCGTTCTTGCGGACTGTTCCCGGAATGACCATTTTGGCACCTTCCAACGAAAATGAACTACGCGACATGTTGACTGCCGCGATTGATATGGAAGGCGTGGTGGCAATTCGCTATCCGAGGGGGACCTCGCTGGCCGCTGAACTCGTGCCTTCGGAAGGACCGTTCGACGGCAAGAGCCCGAAAATTCTTGAGAAAGGTTCCGGCATACTCCTTCTGGGCGCCGGCTTCATGACAAATGAACTCAAGAAGACCGCCTCTGTGCTTCGTGAAAACGGATACAACCCGACGCTTGTGGATGCCCGTTTTATCAAGCCGCTGGACCAGGAATGCTACCGTTCGCTGTTTGACAGTCACAATGTTATCGTGACATTGGAAGACAACACGCGGGTGGGTGGCTACGGTTCGGCTATAGCGGAACTGTTGTCCGACCTCGGCTATACGGACAAGAAACTGTACCGGTTCGGTCTTCCGGACAGATTCGTTGAACAGGGAGAAATCAAAGCTCTCTACAAGATTCTAGAAATTGACGGGGAATCCGTCGCCAAACAGTTGATGGAAAAATTATGAGTGAAGAAGAAAACAAACCGAAGCGTACTGTAAGAATGACGCTGGACCGTAAATTTGGAGTCAGTGAAGCTCCCGAACGCCGCCCTCGCCGCAACGACGACGAACGCGGTTCCTTTGGCGACAAGCCCTTCAATCGTGGTGAACGTCGTTTCGACCGCGATGATCGCCGCTTTGACCGTGGTGACCGTCGCTTTAACCGTGACGACCGTGGCGACCGCCGCGACCGCCGATTCAGTCGCGAAGACCGTGGCGACCGCCGCGACGAAAATCGCGAAGACCGTCCGTTCAACCGCGAAGAACGCCGCTTTGGTGACCGTCCGTTCAACCGCGACCGTCGCCCGCACCGCTTTGGCGACAAGCCGTTCAATCGCGGCCGTCGCGACGCTGTGACGAACGCCCCTGTTTATCGCCAGCGCCCCGAACAGAAGGAAGCTGTCGATGAGAACTTGGATGAGGCCGCGCTCGAAGCTCGCGCCGCCCAAATCGAGACCGTTGACGATGCCGCTTCCACACCGCCGTGGTTCAAGCGCCTCATCGCCTGCACGACCGAAAAGGGCCGCGAACGCGAAGGCAAGTTCCTTGGCGAAGGCGTTCACGTTGTTGAAGAACTCGTGAAGCACCACCGCGAAATCGTCATCTCGATTTATGCGGTCGAAGGTTTCGAAAACGAACCGTTGATCGAAGCGATTAACGATGCCGAAATTACGATGCACGTGCTCACCGAAGAACAGATGAAGCGTCTTTCTTCTACGGTGACGACGCAGGGCATCATCGCTTACTGCAACATCGCGAGCAAGAAGCCGGTCTATGAAACGAGCCGCAGCGTGCTCACGCTTGTGGATGCCGTGCAGGATCCGGGCAACCTTGGAACGCTCTTCCGCACGAGCCTCGGTTTTGGTTCCAACGGCATGATTCTCGGTCGCGGTACCGTGAGCCCGTTCAATCCGAAGGTTGTTCGCGGCTCTTCGGGCACGTTCCTTCGCGTTCCGTTTGAATTTGATGTCGATCTTGTTGACCAAATTAACTTCCTCCGTAGCAAGGGGTACACCATCATCGCAACGGATTTGCATGCCAAGCAGTCCCTCCGCGAAATCCCGAGCCACAAGCTCCGCAAGATGGCGTTCCTCGTGGGTAACGAAGGTGCCGGCACGAACCCGTACTTCATCGAACTCGCCGACGAGACGGTGAAGATTCCGATGAGCAGCGAACTTGAATCTCTGAATGTGGCTGTCGCCCACGGCATTCTCTCTTACGAAGCCGCCCAGATTCAGGAGGAATTGAAGTAATGACGTGCTTTTACGATCGCCTTGAACAGCGTATTGCGAAGTGCGGTAATCCGGTCTGCATGGGCATGGACCCTGTGCTCAAGCTCATCCCGCTTGAAGGCACTCCCGAAGACCGCATCAAGCGTTTCTATTCCGACATTCTGGAATGCTGCCTCAAGCGTAACGTGCAGCCTGCCGTCGTGAAGCCGAACAGCGCTTATTACGAATGTGTGAGCGTGCAGTCGATGCTTGTTCTGCAGCAGCTCATTGCCGATTACCGAAGCGCAGGCATTCCGGTTATTTTGGATGCAAAGCGCGGCGACATCGGCAAGTCCAGTGCCGCCTACGCAAACGCCGCCTACGATGTCTATCGTGCTGACGCCGTGACTGTCTCGCCGTGGATGGGTGCCGATTCCGTCGGTCCGTTCATTCGCGAAAACAGCGAGAACGGCGCCTACGTGCTCCTCCGCACGAGCAACAAGGGCGCTCACGACTTTCAGGATTTGCCTGTTACTCGCAGTGACGATCCGCGCGACGTTGCCGAAGCTTTCTACTCTGTAGCTGACAAGATTATGGAATGGGACGCAGACAAGGGCTACCTCGGTGCCGTTGTCGGTGCAACCCACCCGGAAGAACTTGAGAAGATTACGGCTTACACCGTTGCTCACAAGCACGAAATGCCGTTCCTCATTCCGGGCGTGTCCATTCCGGGCGTGCCGGGCGGTCAGGGCGGCGACGCAAAGACTGTCCTCAAGGCTATCGAAAACGGTGGCGGCAAACGCAAGTTCCACGTGCTCAATTCCAGCAGCGGACTCAACTTTGCTTGGCAGCGTAACGATACACCGGCGAACTACGCGAACGATTGCGTCGATGCACTGGAAAAACTCGCAGAGGCTTGCCAACTATAATTATATTGATTCTTCTAAGACGTCATCCTGACCCTGGAGCGTAGCGATAGGGGAAGGATCCAGGGCTTTACTTGATGGATTCTTCGACTACGTGCTTCGCACTTCGCTCAGAATGACGTGATGAAATGAATATGCGTTATATCCTTAGCTTCATAGTTGCCGTTGCGGTAATCGCGCTTGCGTTCCATTACGCAAAGCCGCTGCCTGGCACGAACTTCGACGAATCCTTCTTGCCGAAGGCTTCGTCGGTGCGCTATGTGGCAGCGGGGCATGACGCATCTGTGGCAGGGCTCTTCTGGATCAAGGGTCTCACCGAACTGGGCGAAAGCTACCTCACCGGCAGGGAATATGCGTATCTCGGTCATGTGGCTGAACTTTCGACGAGTCTCGATTCGCTGTTCTACACGCCGTATTACTTTGTCGGTGGCGTGACTCCGGTAGATGCTCCCGATACTTCGGACTTTTCGGTTTTGCGCCGTGCGTCACGCGTTTATCCTGAGAACTGGCGCCTCTCGCTTTACTTTGCGCTCCGCCTTGCCCGTGGCCCGTACCCCAACAGGACGGAAGCGGCAAACGTGATGCGCAAGTATTTCGATAGCCCCGATACGACGATTCCAGACCACATCCGCACGATTTACCGTAGCTTTGAACTCGATTCCATGCAGACAGAAACGGCGCTGGAAACAGTCCTGAACGACGTGATGCAGCCGCGCTTCAAAAAGTTCCGTGCGAGCTTCTATGTTAAGATTCTCAAGCTCCTTGGCTACAAGAGCTTAATCAAGGATTACGACAACGATCAGGAATACCAGAAGGTAAAGTACCTCGTCGATAACATGGCCGACGGCAAAATTCATCCGTCGATAGTTTATCGTGAACTTTTGGCCATGAAGAAACCTGAAGAACCTGCACCCGCAGATTCTACAGCAACTCCTGCCGATTCGACAGTTTCCGCTGATACAACTGCAGCGGTTCCCGTAGATACGACAACATCAAAAAACGCGATTGATGCAAATGCAAAAGTCGCGGATACGAATGTGAATCCGGCGAACGTCGCGGACACGTTAAAAAAGAAATAATCGATTACTTTATTAAATAAACAAAGCGGACTTTCGTTCGCTTATTTCGTGCAGCGCTTGGCGTTGTTTGGAAGTCCCATCAGCTCGAATGCAGTCTTGCAGCGGTCAAACACTTTCTTTGCTTCGGACGCGTTGAATTTGCTTAAAAATTCACCGCGGTGGTAAAGGATGTTTGCCGTTGTAAATGGCATGTTTGCTTCCACGGATTTTGCTTCCGCTTCGCGGTAAAGCGAATCGGCGTTGCCGGACTTTTGCAAATCGGCCAGGCGGGCTTCCGTCCAGAAGTAGATTCCCGTGTCGTCGTCGGTGCTTTTGCCGACCATCTTGAGCGCTTGAGCGGCTTTTTCGCTGTTGTGGCTTCCGGCGTAGGCAATAGCGCATTCCGAATAAAACGCGCCTTGCAGTTGGTCTTCGAGCTTGCCGAGAACGTCTTCATCGAAGCCTTCGCAAAGTCTAACCGCTTCGGAGTATTTTTCGGTGGCGTTTCTCAAAGCCATTTTCGCTTTGACGAGCATACCTCTGGTCGAGCGGTCCATGCCTTCGTTTTCAACATAGTTCAGCAATGAATCGGCCATGTCGTAATCGAGGCTCTTCGTGCGGACTTGCCCCATCGCAATGAAAATGCGGGCTTCGGAACGCCTGTCCGCTTCTTTGCGGCTCGCGACCAAGGCGCGTTCCAGCTGCGAATACCCCTTGGCGAATTTTCCGGCATTTATGGACTTCTGCGCACGCGAGGCGAGCATCCCCGATTCCGAGGCAAATACTGCAGATGCGCTAAGCGCCATGCAAAGAGCCATTTTTATAGATCTGCGCATTACCATAGCGTCTCCCCGATAAACGGTACGGAATCGTGCTTCGGAACGTTGCTTCTGAGGAGCCACATCTTGGACATGCCGGTCATTAAGTCATCCGCGTTTTGCAAGGTGTTTTCCGTCGTATTCATGAAGTCCTGCAAACCGTTTGTGACCGAGCTGAAATTGGTGACGAGATTGTCCATGCGGCCGACCGTCGTGTCCATGGAATTCAGAATATTCGTAACTTGGTTCGGCAAAGTCTTGAATTCGTTGAGCAAATTGCCCATAGTGATTGTCACCTCGTTGCTCCGGTTGAGGAGCGACGGAACTCCGCTGTTCATCGTGTCTAGCAGGACCGATGTCTTGGAAAGAACGCTTTTGCTGAGTAGGGTGATATCGTTAAATCTGTTGATTTGCCTGTCGATATTGTCGTAAAGTGCGCGTGAACCGAACAATGCGCCCACCGTTGTTCCGGTGTCCAACGCCATGGCGACAAGTTCGTCGGCGGCATCGACGAGGTGGCTTACGCGGCCTAAAAGTTCGTTCGTTGTTTCGAGAATCGTTTCGATATCTTGTGCCTTGCCTGCCGGGAGAGATTCTCCGTCGCTTAGCACGCGGCCTTTGCCTTTCTTGATGTCAATATTGATAACACGGGCCGAAATCATGTTCTGGTCGCGGATGGCATACACAATAGCGCTATCGGTAATCATCGGCTGGAATTCTTGGCGGATGGAAAACTCCATGAGCACGCCATTGCCATCGGGCTTGATTTGCATGTCCGAAATTTGTCCGACATCGACACCGCTAATCTGTACACGGGTGCCCGGTCTAAGGCCTAAGGCTTTTTCAAAGTTACTGTAGAGCTTGTACTCCTGGGCTTTGATGACTCCCGTGTCAAAAAGGTAGTGGTAAAGCACCAGCGAAAAAATCATGACGGCAACAGTGCTCATTACGCCGACCAGGAGGCCGGACATTTCCATCCAGTTAATCTGTTTAATCTTTCGAAAAGCCATTGTTTGCGAAAAAATATAAATAGATTATATTATCAAATTGCAATAAAAAGAAAATTTATGAGGAAATATGGATTTTTTTGATTTTTTAAATGCTGCAGTGACTCCGTATCATACGGTGAATTGTCTTAAATCTCAGTTTGAAGCAAACTCTTTTACAAATTTTGAAATTGGGATGGGGCTAGAAGCCGGCAAAGCGTATTTTGTTTGTCGCGGGGCTTCGATTATTGCGTTTCGCACTCCCAAACAGTGGAATGGTTCGTCGCGGTTTCGGATTGCGCTTGCGCATACGGATTTCCCGGCGCTTAAGGTTTCACCGAATCCGGATGGAATGAATGCGGGTGTCTGTACGCTCCACACGGAGGTTTATGGTTCGCCGCTTTATACGAGCTGGCTCGACCGCGACCTTGGCTATGCGGGGATGCTTGCGTATGTGGATGCGGCGGATTCTACGACGCTCAAGACAAAACTGTTCCGTGGCGCAAAACTCTTCAGGATTCCGCAGTTGGCAGTTCACTTGAACCGCAACGTGAATCAGGACGGGCTCAAGGTGAATCCGCAGGTGGATTTCAACGCTTTGTGGTGTAGTGCGCAGGATGGAAATAAAAATGCATTTGTTGCCGCGCTCGAAAAAGAACTCCCCGAAGGGGCGCGTCTGGTGGATTTCGATGTACAGCTGTTCGACGCCCAACTGGCCAATCGCGGCGGGCTTGACGACGAGTGGATTTATTCCGGAAGGCTCGACAACTTGAGCAGTTGCCATGCCATTGCCGAGGCCATAGTGTCGGCGCAGTACAATGAAAACGATTGCCTTGTCGCCTGCTTCTTCAACAACGAGGAAGTCGGTTCCACAACCCGCGAAGGTGCCGCCGGAAATTTCCTTGAATCCATTCTCTCCTCTCTCGTCTCTCCTCATTCGTCTTTCGTCTCTCGTCTCTCGTCTATATTAGCTGATTCCCTTGCGTTATCAATTGACATGGCTCATGCAGCCCACCCGAACCACATGGAAAAACATGAACCGAATCATGCGCCGCTATTGGGTAAAGGCGTTGTGCTGAAGACAAATTCTCAAAAGCGTTATGCGAGCGATTTGATGAGTTCTGCCAAGCTGCGCTTACTTTGCGAACAGGCGGGTGTCCCGCTCCAGGTGTTCATTACGCGTAACGACATGCCGTGCGGAAGTACTGTTGGCCCGACGGTATCGGCAAACCTCGGGATCCCGACGGTCGATATCGGCGAACCCATGCTCAGCATGCATAGCATCCGCGAGATGATGGCCACAAGCGACCATGCCGATATGATAAAATTATTGAAAACGTTCTATCGGTAGGGATTAGGAACGTCATCCTGATTGCGAAGCAAGAAGGATCCAGTTATGTTTTAGCCTGGATGTTTCGCTTCGCTCAACATGACGTTTTCATTTTTAACTTTTAATTTTTCATTCCTAACCACTAATCACTGTTTACTCTCTCTCGTCACTCGTCTCTCGTCTATATATCCCCGCCAATGGTTGATTCACGATGACGCTTATTGGGGAATACTTGATGATAAAGTAAATAACCGCAATGAGTGCAATCGAAAACAATGTCATCGCGCTGTTGAACAACATGTATTGCGGGTCGCTTACCGGCAACTGGTGAACGTTTGCCCACCATTCAGGACAAAGTTTGAACCGGAATAGCGGGAACGCCAGAATTTGATGGAATGCCAAAAGAGCGAGGTTCATTTCGACTGGTTTTGCAAAAACTGGATTCGTAATCCCGCGACAGATGAGAATGAATCCGAGTGAACCAATGACGGCGTTGGGGAGAGTCATATAATATGGCATAAAGTAACGAGAAAACATTTCAAGATGGCGATGCTCAATCTCGTAATGGTATTGACTGATAAAATAAGTGCCAGTCATCAAGACAATCCCGATAAAGAGTGCACGGATGCGTTTCTTTGTGACAAAGTTGTAGAAGCCCGAAAGCTTCTGGTGGTGGAACGCGAATCCCAGGTACGTAAAGAGGGTGCCGAAAAACGCAGCGTCAAAGTTCCAGACCAATGCAACGTTGTGGAACTGATTGAAAAGAATGCCGATTCCCAAGAGCAACAGCGACAAGATGCCCATGAGCCATAGCCTGCCTTTGGCCATGCGGTGGAATCCGAAGAGGATAATGTCCGTAAAGAACAATGCTGGCAAAAACCAGATAGCGAACAACCTCACTTGGTTGATGACGTTTGCCATCCCTATGATGATGAAATGGTCGGGAATTGGATTGTTGAGCAGCCATTTGACAAACAAATCGAACAAAACGCAAATAATTCCTAGTCCGAACATCGGAACGATGTAGCGCTGGAGTTTTTTGACGAGAAAGTCGCCAAACTTTTGGCCCTCGATTTTTAGCGTCATCCCGTTCAGAACAAAGAATACAGGCAGGTGAAATGCAAAGGCAAAGGCTACAAAGTTGCTTTCCTTGACGCCATGCGTGAACACGACTAGAATCATGGCTAGGAACTTGGCAACGTCAATATATTCGATTCTTTTAGGTTTCATGTTGGTTTTATTATTTTTTCCAAATTTAAAAAATTTTTGATTATTGTAATTTGCGAAATAAATGCCATAAAATACGTTACGTATTATATGCAACATATAGACTATATTATTGGCATTTCTGCTTGTGAAATCTCTTTTATCGCTGAAAATTGTTATTATTAATCCCATGCAAAATGAATCATTTGTTAGGCGGCTTTGGAGAAAGATGCCTCGCAGTTCCTTGATGGGCCAGTTTGTGCGCTATCTTGTAACGGGCGGGCTTGCTTTTGTTGTAGATTTTGGGCTTTTTGCACTTTGCCTTTACAAGTTCGAGTGGCATTACTTGCTCGCGAATCTGGTGGGGCTTGTAGCTGGGCTTGTGCTTAATTACATCATGAGCATTGTCTGGGTGTTTTCGGAATGCAAACGTGTTCTAGAAAACAAGAAGACAGCGGAATTCGGCATTTTTGCCGTGGTCGGGATTGCGGGCGTCGGTTTTAATCAGCTGCTCATGTATTTGATGGTCGGGCAACTTGGATGGAATGAAATGCTGTCCAAAATTTTTGCTGCCGTCTTGGTGCTGATGTGGAATTTTGGCGCCCGAAAAATGATGCTTTTCCGGGAACGGAAAACGGCTTGAATTTGTTAGGATTAAAAGGTATAGGAAGGATTGAATGACTACCGAAAAAGAATTTAAGAAAGTTGCTGTAATTGCTGGTGCTGGCCCCGCAGGCTTGACTGCGGCTCTTGAACTATTGCGGACAACAGATGTGAAGCCTGTGATTTTTGAGGCGGAAGACGTCATTGGCGGGATTTCGCGTACGGCGCGTTACAAAGGCAACCGCATGGATATTGGCGGCCATCGTTTTTTCAGCAAGAGCGATACGGTGATGGACTGGTGGCAGGGAATCTTGCCGCTGCAGGGTGTAGCTAGCAAGGACGATATCGCGATTGGGCGCAAGGTTCCGCTGACGGAAGGCGGCCCCGATCCGGAAAAGACGGATTACGTGATGCTCTGCCGTAGCCGCCTTTCGCGAATTCTCTTTTTGCGCAAGTTGTTCAATTACCCCATCAGCTTGAACGGCGACACGATTCGCAATCTTGGGCTTTGGCGCATGATGAAAATCGGCTTGAGCTACATCAAGGTGCAGTTGCTCCCCGCCCGCAAAGAAAATAGCCTCGAAGACTTCATGATTAACCGTTTTGGCGTGGAACTTTACCGCACGTTCTTCCGCGACTACACCGAAAAGGTGTGGGGTGTGCCGTGCAGCAAGATTAGCCCTGATTGGGGCGGCCAGCGCATCAAGGGCCTTTCGATTACGAAAACCGTGGTGCATGCGGTAAAGCAGATTTTTGCGGGCAAGAAAAAGGCGGACGCTTCTGCCGATGGGGCTTCCGCTAATGCTGCCGATATCCGCCAAAAGGATACCGAAACGAGTCTTATCGGTCAGTTCCTTTATCCGAAGTTCGGCCCTGGCCAGCTTTGGGAAACCGTTGCCGAGAAGGTCCAGGAAATGGGCGGCGAGATTCACATGAATGCGAAGGTCGTGGGCGTGAACCGCGACGATATGGGCAAACGTGTGTTGAGCGTTGTCGTAGAAAACCTTGCGGAAGACGGTGCTATCGCTTATGAAACGGTCCCTTGCGACTATTTCCTCTCGACGATGCCGGTCAAGGAACTCGTTGCTGCGATGGATAGCGAAAAGATGCCCGTGCCCGCCGAAGTGCGTCGTGTTTCCGACGGTCTCGTGTATCGCGATTTCATTACTGTGGGCCTCCTTTTGGATAAACTTGAAATCAAGAATCCTGCCAAACCGGGAACGCCCGAAAGCAAGCTCAAGTTCGTGGCCGACAACTGGATTTATGTTCAGGAATCCGACGTGAAGCTCGGCCGTATCCAGATATTCAATAACTGGAGTCCATACCTTGTTGCAGACCCCGAAAAGGTGTGGATTGGGCTTGAATACTTTGCTACCGAAGGCGACGAAATGTGGCGCATGCCCGATGATGACTTCATCAAGTTTGCGATTGCGGAACTCGACAAGATTGACGTGGCAAGGCCTGAATCTGTCCGCGACGCCGTGGTATTCCATATCAAGAAGGCTTACCCTGCCTACTTCGGTACTTACGGCGAATTTGATAAGGTCCGCAGTTACCTCGATTCGATTGATAATATGTTCCTCATGGGGCGCAATGGCATGCATAAGTACAATAACATGGACCACAGCATGCTCGCCGCCATGGAAGTCGTGAAGTGCATCCGCGAAAATTCGACGGACAAAACCTCGCTTTGGAGCGTGAACAGCGAAGAGGAATACCACGAAGGTAAAAAGTAATGCGAAGCTTCGTTAAGCGGGAACTACCCTTGATTCTGGGGATGGCTCTTTTTGTCGTCCTTTCGTATGCGTTCAACCCGGAAATAAAGAACGTCGTCTTGCATAGGCAAGGGACTGATTCCGCAACGGTTATGCCGGTGAGCGTTCCGATGGAAGATGGAGAAAACTTTACCGTTGACATGGATGTTGCCGCAGGTTTCGCAAGCGATTTTTTCTTGAAAATTCATCCAGATGATTGTGTTACTGAACTTGTTGTCAATGATGTCAAGTTTCCGTTTGAACAATATCCAGGTTATTGCGACTGGAATCGGGGCTTTATTCTAGACAAAGCTGAAATCGTAAAGAATCTGGGCAAGGATATTTCGAATTTTCATATTCGGATGTCGCTCTGGAACGGTGGTGGCCCTGGCGGCATTACGGCAGCCATCAATGGCAGCGGATCTTGGTTAGGCTTTTTCTCGGTGATGTTCTTCTTGCTGCTTGGTGCGCTCATCTTTTCGATTGGGGCCCGTCTTAAGCTAAGACGCAGCTTGCTTCTCGTTTTCTTTATAGGGCTTCTTTTGCGTGTGGGCTACACCAGCGAAACGTTCTATAACCAACGTGGGCACGACGTGGGCGGTCATGAGCATTACATAAAAATCATCGCAGAAAATGGCCGCATTCCCGCATCGGATGATTGCTGGACTTGCTACCATCCGCCTGTTTATTTTGTGCTGAGCGCTGGTGTGTGGAAAATGTCGAATCTCATGCATTGTGCACCGCAGAATGCTGTCAAGTGGTTTGATTTCCTCATTTCGCTTGTCGCGCTCGGCTTTGGCCTTGCTTGCCTTAAAAATGTGTTGAGTGGAGCTCCTCTCTTTGCTGCAGCGCTTTTGTGGAGCGTCTGGCCGAGCTTTATTTTGGCCTCGCCTCGCCTCGGGAACGATATCCTCTTTTATGCAATGCACGCAATTGCGTTGTGGGGCTGCTTTAAGTACATCCGCACGAATTTCGGGAAGTATTTCATTGTCGCAGTCGTGGCATCGTTTATTGCCTACTGGACAAAATCGACGGCGGTCGTCACCTTTGGCATTCTCGGGCTTACGGCATTGCTTCAGCTTTTCCGCAATCCGCGCAGTTGGAGCCGTTCGGAACGCGTCGGGGTAGGCCTTTTTGTTGCTGCCGCGATTTCGGTGGCATGCGTTGCCTTGACCCAAGATATCGTTGGAAACGCAAGTGGTAACGACAATACCGTACTTGTCCGCAATGATCCGGGGAATTTCCTGTTTTTCGATTTCAAGACGTTCTTGACAAATCCCTATATAGACCCGTGGCACGATAATCTCGGTCGCCAGTTTTTCTGGAATTACCTCGCAAAGACTTCGCTCTTCGGAGAATTTCATTTGTTGTCAACGCCCAAGGGACTTTGGCTTGCCTCCATCATCAGCGCTTGCTTTGTCGCTCTCCTGGGATTTGGCATTCGCGGATTCTGGAAATCCCGCTGGGATAAGGTTCAGGTGGTTCTCGCTGCTCAGGCGTTCCTTTTCTTTGCCGCGATGATTACGCTCCGTCTGAAATACCCGTTCTCTTGCAGCAACGATTTCCGCTACATTGTGCCCGTCCTTTTGAGTTGCCTGCCGTGGGTGGCCTTGGGTTACTGCGGCGCCGGCGCTTCCCGAATACTTAAAGTTTGTGGCTGGAGTGTCGTTTTGCTATTTGCTGTTTGCAGTTCCATTTTATTGTTGAGTTTATAACATGTTCATGTACAAGTACCGAAACAACTTGAAACTGTTTATTCTTTGGGGCACAATCTGCTTGCTCGCAAATGTTGTCTGCACTGCAAGTACTCCTTACGATGGCGATCAGAGCTTTTGGGTGGGCTGGGTCCAACAGCTAATGGATGGTGGCTTTGGCGGCTTCAAGGGAAATTACCCGCCGCTATATGTCTTTTGGCTTTGGGTTGTCGCGCAAATCCATGCTGTTTTGGATTTTGCAGTCGATAAAACTTTTTTCTTGAAGTTCCTTTGCCTTTGGCCGGTATTCTTCTCGCATTTGTTCTTTGTGGATTTTCTTTGCCGTATTACGGAAAAGTTTAATTACCCGGATTGGAAAAAACATTTGCTGATTGCCTTTGTCGCTTTGAATCCGGCGATTCTGATTAACGGCCCGGTTTGGGGACAGGTGGATTTATTGCCGGTTGTGCTTGCTGTTCTTGCTATTTATTGCATTAGCCGTCCGCGCTATATATTCCTTGCGTCGATGCTGTACTTGCTTGCGCTTCTTGCAAAGTTCCAGATGATAGCGTTCTTGCCTATCTTTGGCGGTCTCTTTATCCGCAACTGGAGAACGTCCTGGAAAGGTATTCCGCTTGCTATTGTTGGTGCCGCGGTTGTTTTGCTCCCGTTCGCCATTGGCGGGAACCTCTTGCCCATGCTTTCGAGAGCGTATGTGCAGACGACGAGCCAGTATCCGTATGCGACTATGAATGCCACTAATTTGTGGGTTCTGCTTGTGGGAAACGCTGCTCCAGACAATGTGCCGATTTGGGGCGCGAGCGCAGATGGCCTTGGCTTTTTGCTAAAGCCCGCTATTCTTGGAAAAATCTTTTTCGTTATTGTTTCGGTTTTTGTCCTGATAAAGTCGATTTTATGCAAGAACATTCGGACCGCTTTCGCTCTTTGTACATTGAACGGTCTTGCATTTTTCGTGCTGTTGCCGGGGATGCATGAACGTTATTTGCTTTACGCTGTGCCCATGGCGATTTGTTGGCTTGTGTGGGATATGTGTCGAGGTGGTGTCCCGTGCCTTTTGATTACGCTTGTCGCTACGCTGAATGTGAACCTAATCAATCCGTTCCGTGGTAACGATGTGTGGAATACCGTTTCGATGGTGGGATGTATTGCGCTGGTCGCTTCGCTTTTAGTTGTTGCAATGCCCAAAAAGGTAAATAAGGTATTGTACGAAATCAAAAAAGTCCCATTCCCGGCATGGACTCCTTATGTGCTTTTATCTGTAATTCTTTTGATAGAAGGTGGCTATATCGCTTACCGTAATAGGCCGGTTGTCGCTCCGAAAGGTGAAAACATCGTCCTTCTAGAAAATTTGAGCATACGCCAGTCAGAACAGGGCTATGGAACGCCGAAGACAAACCGGTCTGTAGATTCGCACATGCTGATTGTTGGGAAACAGGTCTATAAAAATGGTTTGGGAACGCATGCCCCGTCGAAATTTGTCTATGATCTTCCGAAAAACGCAGATGCCTTGTTTATTGGCGCCGGAATTGATGACGAATGTTATGACCAAGGTAGTGCCATATTTATTATAAGGGTTGACGGTAAAGAAGTTTGGCGCAGTCCATTAGTGCGCGGCGTAGATTCAGCCTTCTTTACTCAGGTTCCGTTACAAGGTGCGACATTGCTGGAACTTGAAACGGATCCGGACGGTCCCAATAACTGTGATCATACCGACTGGCTGAATGGTTATATCAAATTAAAGTAAATAAATTCGCGCAATTTAATAATGGAAAAAATCAATTATGAAATACATCAAGACTCCTGAATTTATTGCCTTTGCCTGTTTTACCCTCTTCTTTGTTTTGGGGATTATAAGCAAAATTTCCATTGAGAATGTAAGCTTTGTGCAGAACGGAACTTCTGAAAAAGTTTCCATTCCGCTTCTTCGGGATATCGAAGTCAATAATCCGTTCAATATGGAATTTGACGTGGTTAGTCCGTTCAATTTCTCTTATGATATGATGATAGTTCCCGACGATTGTGCGGATCGTATCAAAATAGGTGAACATACGATGGATCTTTCGGATGTCCATGGCCATTGCAGTTATTCAAAGGGGTTTACGCTAGAAGATAGCGTGCTTGCTCCTTATCGTCAAGGTGGAAAAACGCATTATTCGGTGACGCTGCATAATGGGGGCGGTCCCGGTGGATTTATGGCTTTTATAAAGATGAAGTCTGTTGCCGGTCAGATTATCCATGCTCTTGCTATAATCTCGTTCGCGCTGTTCTTTGCTTTTATCGCTCTCCGTTTAAGGATGGGCAAAACTTTGATGGTTCTTCTCTTTTTGGGAATTCTTTTCCGTTCATTCTTCTATCTGGATATTCCGTACAAGAGGTTTTCGATGGATGTGGAAGGGCATATTGAATATATTCAATACGTTATAAACAACCATTCCATTCCGGGTAAAGATGAATGCTGGTCGTGCTACCATCCGCCTGTGTATTACATTGCTGCAGCGCCATCTTATGTTTTGGGTGAATACCTTGGGATGCAGGGAACCACGGGGCTTCAGGCCTTTAGCTTGTTACTTTCGGTACTGACAACATTCTTTGGCCTCCTGTTCCTGAAAAAGATTCTGGAACGAGGTCCTGCTTTAGTTTTGTCTTCGGCACTTTGGGTCTTTTGGCCGTTGATGATTCTAGTTGCGCCCCGCATCGGGAATGACCAGATGTTTTACTTCTTGCATGTTTTATGCGTGTGGGCGGGAATCAGCTATGTCAAGGATTGCCGTGGAAAGTATTTGATAATGTCCGTCATTGCCGCTGCTCTTGCGATGTGGACTAAATCGACGGGGATTGTATCTCTTGGAATGGTTTTCGTGTTTGCGGTAAGTGGATTCTTCGCAAATCGTCGTTGGCAATCGCTGTCGAAGTCCGAAATTATTTCGTGGATTTTGTTTGTTGCCGCTGCTATTCATTTTGCTGTTCGTAAGTTATTGGGCGATGAACTTGTCGGAAATGCCAATGCCTTGAATTCGGGAATGAGAGTCCCGAACGAGACTGCCAACTATCTGTATTTTGATTTGCAGAATTTCCTGATGCAACCGTTTACAAGCGGTTGGGACAGCTCCATGGGGCGTGACTATTTTTGGAACTATATGCTTAAAAGTTCGATGTTTGGCGAATGGACAATGCTTTCGACTCCGGCGGGCCGCTTCTGGGCCACGTTGATGAGCGTTTTCTTGCTTGGGCTTATCGTGTATGCAATTCGCGGTTTTTGGAGAACGCGACTTAATCTATCCCATTGGATACTTTTGTTGCAGGGAGTTGCTTTTATTGCTTCGCTGATGGCTCTGCGAATCAAGTATCCGTTTGGGTGCAGCAATGATTTCAGATACATTCTGCCGGTTCTTTTAAGTTTCTGTCCGTTTGTTGCGATAGGTGTTACGTTGAAAGATTCTTCTGTAAAATGGAAGGTCGTTGGCTATTCTCTAATCTTTGCGTTTATTGTGAGCAGCAGCGTTTTATACATAATGCTGATGTAAAAAACATTTTTATGTTTTGATGCTTGTCATGCCCGCCACTGTGCGGGCATCTTCTATATAAATG
>JAFWRL010000151.1 GCA_017520105.1 Fibrobacter sp. | reverse complement strand
AGCGCTATCTAGTCATTGACGGCAATCTGGACGAAACGCACCTTTTTGATTTTGCAGGCAAGATGGCTTCGCTGTTCTTGGAATACGAAACAAGCAGACCGCACGGGTTTATTCGCAGCGCCAACGGAAGTCCGGCTCCGGGCATTCTTGACAAGTGGAAACAAGGCCATCTCGACACATTCTTCGCCAAATCGAACAACGATATCTCAAAGCGAGAAATTTGGCAGCGCGAACTCTACTCCGCTATTTTCCACGCCCATGACGGTAAGCAATCCCTATTGTCCGAAGTATTCGAAAACGAGGCCAAGCGCAAGAACGGCGAGCGCACGGAATACATGACCATCCCGTACCTGTATTTCGCCTGCCACGACAAAGAAGGGAACGTACACTTCCACACAGAACGCATCGGCAACACGCCGCTCTTTATTTTCGGGCTTGGCGGCATGGGGCAATTCTATCGCGTCATCTTGCAAAAGTACGCCGAGACGCACGATGTCCACGCTTACATCCAGAATCCGTGTATGGAATTTTGGGAAGACACATCGGCAATGCACGCCCAAAATGCGACAATCCACAGAAGTTGGGTATCGCGCGACGGACAGTGGCACGACAACAGCGGAAGCATCGAAAAGGTTCGCGAAAAGATGTCCGTCAATATCGGAAACGACAATGCGGAAAACGATATAGACGACATCGCTGAATATACGGCAGAAGAGGCGCTAGCCGAAAACACACTGCTTTGCAACTGGGGACGGTCCGGACGCGACAACATCAAGCTCTGGTGCCAAGCCGTGAACTACGATTTTGATTTTAGGACAAGCAACAATATTAGCGACGCCAGCGAACTCCCGCACGATACGCTTTTGCACAAAGTCCAATATGCTATCGCAAACCGCAGCAATATACTGCCGGACTACACTGCAAGCGACAGCAAGCAACAGGATTTCAGCCTAGATATTACCGCTACGCCCACCAAGATTCGCGAAATCGAAGCGTTACACACGTCCATCTGCAAGTTGATGCAGAACGGCGTGCGCGTAAGCGACATTCTCGTCGTCTCTCCAAACCTGGATGGTTACCGCACCGCCATCAAGACGATTTTCGACCAATCTCCCGAAAAAAAGAAATACGCCGGCGATAATGCAAAGGAAGGATTTTTGCATATTCCTTTCGCCATCGTCGATTCGCCCGCCAGAAGCTCGCAAACCGAGAACGCATTGGAAAACCTGTTCGCAATTCTCGAACAAGGCACCATCACACGCCCGGACTTTTTTTCGCTCATTCGCAACCCCGTCGTGCAGCAGACGCGCCACATCAGCGAAGATGACGTGAGCAAATGGGAGAGCTGGATTGAAGGGACAAACGTCTATCGCAACCGCAAGCACAAAAAAGAAGACTGGCTCGATGGCGTCAGGCGATTACTCCTTGCCAAGATGACGAAAAATCCGCTTCAAATATCGAACAACATCATCATGCCATACTCCGACATGGCAACAAGCGACACGCATTCGCTTTGCAAGTTCGTGGAATGCATCGATTCACTTGAAAAATGGATGGAATTCGGACACGGGAACCGCGTTGCGGACATTGACAAATTAAATGATTTCATCAACGAATGGATTTCGATGTCTAATCCGCTTGAAGATTTTGCAAGCGAATCTATCATCATCAACAACGTGACACAGGCGATTGAAGGGCTCCGCAATCAAATGGATGCAGGCCTCAAGAACATCTCGTGGAAAGTTATCAAGCAAACGCTCCTCACAGCAGCGCAGTCTTCCGCATACAGCTGCGGCAGTCTATTCATCAACGGCATCACGTTCATGAATTTTATTCCGAACCGAATCATCCCGGTAAAGCACTTGTTCTTCATCGGTGGCGATTCCATGAACTTCCCCGGAGCCAAGCAACACAATACACTTGACCTTCGCAAGTTCTGTACGCCGTGGCCAGGCGACGATTCGCCCATAGCCAAACGCCGTTACGCTTTCCTCTGCCAGCTCATGAGCACTAGCGAAAGCTTCCACATCAGCTACGTGAATCAAGACATCCGTAAAGACGCAGAACTTTACCCGACCTCGGTCGTAAACGACATCCGGAGATTTCTCGTCAATTCCATCCAAAGCAATTGCGGAAATGAGACCATCAGCCAAGCCGAGGTATGGCCCGAAAGAAAGATTTCCTTGGACGAGACCCGCGATTTCGACGAGCTCTACACGCAAAAGAGTCTCCGTAGCAAACGAGCTTTCCTCAACATGATGCAAGACGGCTTTGCCCATGTGAGCCCACAAAATGTAGCGCCGAAAAACGTAAGTATCAACACCACGATAAAATGCCCGGAGCGCATTCCGTTATATACACTGAGCAATTTCTTGAAAGATCCATTCATGTTCCGCGTAAGCCAAATGCTGGCCGAAAGCGACACGGACGATCCCGAAAAGGAACTGTTTGAACCCATCCATTTTGACGCCCTGCAAAAAAGTTCGCTACTCAAGATGATGGTTGCCGCAGAGCTCTCGCATGAAGACGAAGAACTCGAAAAATTCAAAAGAGAATCGCTGTACAAGGGCAACATGCCCGACGGCATTTTCGGAAAGAAGTTCCTTGCCGAAGTAGAAAGCAGCAAGAACGCCATTTTAGCGCAAATGGGTGAATCGCTTATCAATCAAATCAAAGATTCATGGAGCTACAAATCAAAAATTCAGGATATGCAGTTCAGCCGCAACAACAGCGAAAAATGGACTCTGTCCGGAACGCTCGATTGGTGCGACAGCGATAATCTTGAAAAGATTACCCACATGGTCGCCGTGTCCTCTTCGACCAAAGCCCCGTCCAGAGAAAAATTTCTATCGCCTTACGTCAAATCGCTTGCCGTCATTGCAGCACGTGCTAATGGAGCAAGCGCCAACAAAACGCAAACCATCCAAATTTCAATTTACAACAGCGACATTTCCAGCGAAGCAACTACGGCAACAGTATCCATGACGCCCGTCAAGGCCCAAGAGCTTCTGCAAGATATCTATACCGCCGCATTTGGCGATGAAACGAACCGCCCTTTTTCCAAAGCAGTTCCAGCATCGCTTCTGGACTCCACACAAATCAGGGATATCCGCTCCTTCAAGGACCAGTTGCTGAAAGGGCCTTGGGAATACTTCGACAAGAAATCCCTTTTTGACCCAATTACCGATGTCGGATTCGATGCAAACGATTTTGCAAATCAATGGAAAGAAGCTTCCGAAAAAATGAAATCACTCATGCAAATGACAATGAGCGAACAAACAAAGGCCAAGACCAGCGAAACAATCAAGGTCACAAAGAAAAGGAAGGCTTAACCATGGAAAACTTTAGTCTTCGTAATTTTGACCCATCCAGAAGCCTTTTCATTGAAGCCTCGGCAGGCACCGGCAAGACCTACACCATCCAACTGATGGTCGCAAAGCTCATTAGCCTCGGAACGCCTCTCAAAAAGATTCTCATCGTCACCTACACCGAGAAAGCGGCGGGCGAACTGAAAGACCGTATCCGCAAAAAAATCGGTGAAGTCCTCGACTGCAAAAAAATCGACAAGACCGATGACACAGAAAAGGAACTCGACGAAACTACGCTGGCACTGTTTTCCAAAGCGTATCAGGATGTCGATAACGCGGCCATATTCACCATCCACTCGTTCTGCCAAAAGGCGCTAAAGGAATACGCTTACGATGCAGGCAGGCCTTTCGACATGTCGATGATAGACGATTCAAAAGTCAGAGATTTAATCGAGCAATACATTCGCGACAAGTGGAGTGAAGATTCGTATTTTCAATTCTTGCTCAAAAACGAATCCGCAAAATCCATCGCAAATAAAGTCATCGACGGACTCGTCAGCATCACCAATTCATATAAGGGCCGGGAAGGCGACCATGAGATTATTCCGCTCGACATGTCCGAAGCAATCGATATTTGCGGAATACTTTTGGAAAGAAGTGACAAATTCGCTTTGGCAGGAGCAAACACATTCGAAGACATTCTCGCCATTCCCGCATTTAACAAGGCGTATTCAATCCTCCAAGATAATCCATACGAGAAATTTGCAGAAAAATCGAAAAATTCAATCGAGGATTTTTTAAACTCCCTTAAAAAATGGGAAAAAGGCAAAGCCCTTTTTTCAGGAGTATCCTTCAAAGACAGCGAATACATTCAAATCAACTGGGCATCTGATGTTTACGATGCGTTCATGGCTTTCAAGACATTGAAGGATTTACTAGGATCGATTAACAAAATCCTGCTCAACGAATTTTTAGTGATGCAGGCGCCTATCATTTTTGAAGATTGGCAGAACAAGAAAATCGAAATGAAGTGCCAGTCATTCAACGACATGATTCTCTCGGTGCATCAGGCAGTCCTTGGTAAAAACAGTGAAGACTCTTCGCTCAAGAACAGGCTCCGCGCACAATACACTTACGCCATCATCGATGAATTTCAAGACACCAACCAGTTGCAATGGGATATTTTCAGCAATGTCTTCGATAAAATTTTTGTCGTGGGAGACCCAAAACAATCCATTTACAGTTTCCAAGGTGCCGATGTAAATGTCTATCAGAAAGCGATTCGCGAAATAAGCAACGGCGTATCATTACAGATAAATTTCCGTTCTACTACAGGGCTTATCGAAGGTTGCAATGAACTTTTCAAAGGGGACTTTTTCACCCCCAACGAAAACGTCCCTTCCCTCATCGATTTCGAAAATTCTCTCCCCCCGCAAAATCCAAAGCTAGTCAAGGTCCCCCCTAAAATCAACGGCAAAGAAGTCGCCCCAATTTGGATTAGCCAAGAAGATGTATCCGAAGTCGATTTTGCGCGGACCGCTGTCAAAAAAATCGTAGAATGGAGTTCCTTTGTCGATAACCAAAAAACAGTTTTACAGGTATTCGATAAAAAAGATTGTACGCAATACAGGAATGTCACATTTAAGGATTTCGCCATACTCGCCCGTAGCCGGAGCGAAATGGAATTCATCGAAGATGCCATACGTTCCGCTGGTGTTCCGTTCAGCCGCTACAAAGACAGCAACCTTTTCAGCAGCCGCGAATGTGCCGAATGGATTGCCATTTTCAAGGCCATTGATGCACCTGATTATTCTGCTTGGAATAGGCGACTTTTAAGCGAAGCCCTTATCACGAACTTTTTCAGAACGGCTCGTCAAGACATTCACTACGTCGAAAGCGAATCGTTTGACGACCCAAACAATCCTGAACGGCAAAAACTGAATACCTGGCGTGACCTCGCCCAAAAGCGCCGCTATGCCGAAATGCTCGAACGCATTTACAGCGATACGCAAATCGAAGAACGGTTGATGGAAATTTCCAAATTGCAAAACTTGGCAAAGCTCCGTCAAATCGGCAATTACTGTATAGAATACCTCTACAATCACAACTGTTCCATCGAAGACCTTGTTCGACATTTGGAAGCCCTCGCCCGCTACAACGAAAGTGCCGATGACGAAGACGGCAACCTTGTCGAAAAAAGCACGGATTATGACGCCGTTCAAGTCATGACGATTCACGCCTCTAAAGGTCTCGAATTTCCGGTCGTGATTTCTGTTGCCGGACTCGCAGGCAAAAATCCGCACATAACGGGTCCATATTTCTATCACGAAAACGACGGGTTGCGGCTTGGATTCAGTGACTACGCCAAATCCGCACGCGAGCGCGAAGAACTCGAAGAATGGAAGCGGCTTTTTTATGTCGATTTTACACGAGCTTCATCCATTTTAATTTTGCCCCGCTACGCGAAATGGAAAAGTACCAAAGGCGTCAAAAAAGAATTCCAGTTCCTCGAAAGTTCCATCCGTAATTTAGTCATTTCTAAATGTCCATTTACGACAATGTTACCGACTAGCAATGAATGGAATCCAAAACAATTGAGCAAAAAAGTTCGCACGGATATTCTAAAGCCGCTCAACGCGCTCTCGGGAATCGGCAACGTAATGACTGCAGACGAGATTAAGGACAAAATCATCCTGCAAAAAAACGCCATGGCCGGTTTGCAGCAAAAACTTGCCGATGCAAGCATCATGCAATATTCTTATAGTTCCCTCTCCGGCAAGGCCGATTCTCTTGTCGATTCAGATGATGGAGACAGGCTTAACCCTGATGGCAGCGATTTTGCAACAGCACGTACGCCGACAGTTCTCATTCGCGACATCGATACAGCGGCAGTCGATTGTTCTGTCGCCATGGACAGTTCGCTAGATTACCAAACCCACCTCAACGAGACCGCAAATCGTTTCCCGCGCGGTTCACATGCTGGTAACGCGCTCCACCGCATTTTCGAACGAACAAAGTTCCATCAGTTCGGCATGGAGCTCAAAACGCTCGATGGCGCCCTTGCCGATTCGCAGACCAAGAACGTCATCGAAGAAGAATTCAAGCGCGAATCGCTCCCCATCTGGAATCATAAAGACGCATGGACGACGATTGCCACGCACTACGTCTGGAACACGCTGAATGCGAGACTGCCGGAAATTGCAGGTTCTTCTTTCGAAAACGCGTCGCAATCCAATGCAAGAACACCACGGACATTTGCACTCGTCGATATTCCGCTAAGCGACCACAAGCCCGAAGTACAGTTCAACCTGAACGCAAGCGATGAAATAAATACGACAGTCGAGTCAAACGAAAACACCAGCACATGCAGCACAAATAACGACATTCTCAAACGGTTCTGCAAGGGCTTTATCGACTTGATGTTCGTCCGTACCGTAAATGGCCAAAAGCGCTATTCGATTCTCGACTGGAAATCGGACATGCTCGAAAACAACACCTACACGCCCGAAGCCATTAAAGATAAAGTTGATAACGATTATTCCATACAGCGAGTCCTTTACAGTTATTGCCTAGTGCAATGGCTCATGCAGTTCTATGGCGAAGGAACCGCAGAAAACCTGAACGAATCCGAAATTTTCGAGCGTCACTTCGGTGGAATCTATTACGCATTCATTCGCGGAACTGAAGCAGGTACATCCAAGGGTATTTACGCACAAACTTGGAATAGTTTTGCAGACCTCGAAAGCGCCTACCAGAAAATAAAGAAGCTCATGACGATGCCCTCCAGCAAAAAGGAGGAAAACCAAAATGGATAAAAAAATATTGGCTACCGAATCTTTGGATGAATTCATTGACGCTCTCATTGAAATGCGTGGGCTGAATCCGCTCAACAGATATTTATTGAATCTGTTGTTTGAAATCAAGAAAGATATTCCGCTCCAGACGAAAAAATTCCTGGCACTCTGCTTGTCGCTCTTCGATGACGGCAATACACGTATATCGCTAGACGCGGTACAGTTCACCGCCATGTGGGCAAAAAAATGGAACGGTCTTGTCACGCTCCGAATCAGCAGTACCGATGAAGAAATGAGCGAAAGCAATTTTGCCACCGCAAGCGACTTTGACGAAATCATCAGCGACGGTATTCAGGATATTTTAACGGACGATTTTTCGGCCATCATGGAAACCCGCGATTCGGACGTGACTTCGGTAGAAGACGAATTCGGAAAACCATTCGTCCTTGCCAAGCGCCCAAACGGAAAGCACCTTTACTTTACCAAGCATTTCGATGCCAAATGCATTATCGAAAAATCAGCGAAAAAATTATTCAAAAACGGTCGCAAGCCCGCAGGTGACGAAATCGCGAATTGTATAAACAAAATCGCCAGCATCTGCAAGCCTTTCGCAAACGGATGCCCGTTCACCATCAAGAATCGCCAAGCCGAAGCCATCATCCGCGGGCAAACAGAAAACCTCGTCATCACCGGCGGCCCAGGCACCGGCAAGACAACCGTCGTCCTTTACATCCTGTGGAATTTACTTGAAAGCCATAGCGAAATGCTGGATTGGAACATTTACCTTGCGGCCCCGAGCGGCAAGGCTGCCGACCGCATGCGCGAAAGCCTCATCGACGGCCTATCGCGTATCCGCGACGAAAAGAAGACGGGCAATAATGAACGCATATTCCGCAAGCTGAACGAACTTGAAAGCAGTACCATCCACCGATTGTTGCGATTCTCCAAAAGCAGAGGCGGATTCACGTTCAACCGGGACGAACAATTCCCGCAAAAATCCATTTTCGTCATTGACGAAGCGAGTATGATCGATATCGAAATGTTCGCAGCCCTTTTGGAAGCTATCCCGGAAGGCGCCCGGCTTTTCATTCTCGGCGACCCGTTCCAGCTACCCTCCGTCGAATCAGGCGCAGTCCTTGGCGAAATCCTCAAAGTCAAATCCGGCACAGATTTTTCCGTCAAGTTGAACGAGTCCAACCGCTTTGACGACAAATCGAATATCGGCAAGCTTGCAGGCGAAATCAAGCTCGTTGCCGAAACCAAGGACAGCGCGAACTTTATTCCGCACAAGTTTACAGGTTCCGATGCATTTGCCAACAAACCCGACGGAAACATTTCCCCAATCCCCGACACAACAAAATTCAAAGACCAAGTCTTTTTCAGGCGACTCGAAACAGACAATGCGACCCTCTCCAAAAAAGAAGAAGACAAGCGTATTGATTCATTCATCGCGGAATGGGCCCGCGACTTCGCCAAGCTACCTGAACTCGCCGATGACATCCACCCAGAGCGCACCGGCACCGAAGCGGATGACCCCGACCACTGCGAAACAGCCCGCAGAAATGAAATTTGGCAGCTATCATTGACCAAGCGAATCCTTTGCGCCGAACGCCGTGGCCTCCGGGGAATCGAGAACATCAACAAGAAAGTCTGCAGCAAAATCAAGAGTCTGTGGAGGGCACACCAAAAAAATCAAGGCGAAACAGTAGAATGGAGCGATACCGGCTATTTTCCAGGACAACTTCTCATCATCACGAAGAACCAGGAAATGTTCAAGCTCTACAACGGCGACACGGGAATCGTCATTTTCGACGGGAACACCCCTTACATCATGCTGAAAAAAACGCCCTCCCGCATTAACGATGAAGGGACCCAGCGTCGCGACGATTTCATCTTTTATCCGCTTTCGGTACTCCCCGAAGACGCCATCACGACCGCATTTGCCATCACCATCCACAAATCGCAAGGGTCCGAATACAATCACGTCACCATGTTCCTGCCGACAAAAATCGGGCACCCGCTCCTCACAAACCAAATTCTCTACACGGGAGTCACCCGCGCCAAGAAAAGCGTCACCATTATCGCAAACGACGAGACTTTTAAAGCCGCGGTCACTACCGTTAGCGAACGAGATACGGGAATTTCGCTATAGTTTTCAACTTCATTGTTCCCAAAGCCTCTTTTCTGTATATATTTAAATGAGAAAAAGATAAAGGGAGAAATATGGCAACAATTAAAGAACTCAAATCCAATGGCGCCCCCCGTTTCAAAGTTCCGGGCAAAGAAGCAATCTACGACGCCTTCGATCAGTACATTGCAGAAAATTTCCTCGGAGAGACAGTCGAAGCAATCCCCCCGGCACCGAACAACGAAAATGCCGAATTTGCGCCGCAAGTCGTCAAGCTTTATGAACTGGCCAATACCACCAAAGCGAATGCCGGACTTTGGAAAGCCGGCACAGGCACATCTTCCAAAAAATGGGATATGAGCTTTTTGCAAGGGATTCTGAACCAGTTTTCGACACTTCCGGCAGCCACACGCGGCAAGACTGTTTCGGACATCAAGCTCCAACTTGAAGACTTCGCCTCCAAGAAGTTCGCCAAGAACCCAGCCAACGCCCGCAACGGTCTTCTCCACCTTTGCAACCCGAATGAATACGCCCCCATCTACTCATTCGCAGACAAACTCGCCATCTGCAAGGAACACTCCCGTCTGCTCGAAGATTTTAGACTTTCGAACCGCTGGGACAGCGGCCTCCTGAAGCTGAAAGTGTTCCGCAAGGACGGTTACATCGCCATCCAAACGGACGAGCAGCTCTGCTGGATTTTCGACAAACTTGCGACCATGCACAAAATCGAGGACGAAGAGTTCGACGTATTCATGAAGAACTACTTCACCGCCCCGAAAAAGACAGCACCGAAAAAGAAGTAATCCTATCACGTCGCCCCATCGGGCGACTTTTTTCATCCTGTCATCCCGGACACATTTCAACCTGTCATCCCGGACCCGGGATTTCCTTCTTCAGTTCTTCTTTAAGCTGATGAGCGCAAAAACAAGCGAGACGGCAACACCGATAAGCGGAATGTAGTTTGGAGTTTGCATTCTGACAGTTGACGCGAGAATCGCGGGAACAAGCCCGAAAAGGCCACCGATGCAAACGCCTGCATACCACAGAGATTTCTTGATGGTGAACTTTTTGTAGGAGACAATCGCTACGGCAAGCGGGGCGACAATTCCAGGCGTATAGACGGAATATGCCATCGTCAAAAGCCCAATGATATCCTTGCCCTGAAGCGCAAGGAACGTCGCAATGACGCCGATAGCGACAACAAGCAGACGCACGACAGAAATGCGGCGCGTATTCAAGATGTCACTCCCGAAAATGGCGGCAGAGTTAATGAGGCACGTATCCGCCGACGAGAGCAACGCAGACAAAAGCCCAACCGACAAGAGTGCAGCCAGCGGGAGCGGGAGTACGCCGGAAGCGAGGCGAAACAACGGATTCACGGCGTCGGCAGCATTGGAAGCGGCAGAATCAGGAGCATAAGTAGCGGTCCACATGCCAAGCAAGACAATGACAACACTAAAAACGAGAATCGCAAAACTTCCGGCAACAACGGCTTTGCGGGCAGACGACGCATCCTTGGCGACAAGGTTTCGCGAAATCACGTCAGGTCCTAGGAAGTACGCACCGCCGACGGTGAACAACATCACGACCAAATCCGTAAAACCAAATTTTTCGTTCAAGAGATTGAAATTTCCGAAAGTCGCAAGCCCAGCGGATGTTGATTCTACTGCGGAGTGTGCAGCCGATCCAACAGCGGTTCCAACAGCCGATTCCGCGGCTATTTGCATCGCGTTTTCCGCTCCCGAAAAACCACCGAACAGATAAACCGCAGCGGCAAAAAATCCAAGAGCCAAAATTCCAAATTGCAGAGCGTCGGTACGAACAACAGAAAGCTGGCCACCCAAAAGCGTATAGACAATGACAATTCCCGCCGTAATCAAAACAGATAGCGTCCCTGCATCGTGCCCCAGCACAAGCCCAATGAACCCAGCGACAGCAGCGAACTGCGCAGCGATAATTCCAATCCACGAAACAGCGATAATCAAAGCGACAAGCTTTCGCCCTGTTTTTCCGACCGTCTTTTCAGCGATTTCGGGGAGCGTGCGCACATCGAGATTGTGAACCGGTTTGCTCAAGAAAGCCGCTTGAAACCAGAATCCAATCGCGCCAACAGCCAGCCACCAGAAGGCGGCAAAGCCGATGCTCTCTGCACGAGCTGCTATGCCCACCGTTGCAGAAGCTCCAAGGACAGTCGCCATGAGGCTCATGAAAACAAACGGGGCCGTTTGCTTGCGACCTGCAACAACATAATCGTCAAAATTCTTGACCTTGAACAAGTCACGAATGCAAATGAATCCAAGGACTAGAAAATAGATGATGAGAAGTTTCATGACCTAAAGTTAGAATTTTACAAGTTGCCGTATTCGCCGATATCAGGGATGAGCGAGCCCGATTTCATGTGGTAAACGCGGTTGCTGTAACCGAATGCGTTTTTGTCATGCGTGGCGATAATGACAGAAACACCCGTCCTCGCCAGCCGTGCAAAAAGGCGGTAAACCTTATGGCTATTTTCTTCGTCGAGATTACTTGTCGGTTCGTCGGCAATAATCAAGTCCGGTTTATTCGCCAAAGCCCTCGCGATGGAAACGCGACGCAGCTCCCCTCCAGATAGATTTTGCGGATATTCGTTGGCCAAGTGAGATATTCCGAGCTTATTCAACAACGCTCCGATATGCGCCTTATCCACCTTTTTATTATACAAGGATGAAGACAAAGTTATATTCTCGGCAACGGTAAACGCCGGGAGCGTCGCCGTATTTTGCGGAATGTAACCAATACGTTCGTTTCGCAGAAGGGCTCGTTCTTCGTCCTTGAGCGCAAAGATGGGCTGTCCGTCAATTTCGATACTTCCCGACGTAGGCTCGGTAACACCGGCAAGCGTGTTCAGGAGCGTACTTTTGCCACTTCCAGATTCGCCGAAAATGACAGTGAAGTCTCCAGACCATGCGAAGAAATCGGCGTTATTGACCGCATTAAACTTTTCGCCACGTCGTGTATATTGCTTTGTTATGTTGTTTCCATTAAGTATCATTAAGCGTCCTCCTTTAATGCGGTGTAAACGTCAATCTTTCCGACTTTTCTGGCAATGCGGTACGAGGCCAATGTCCCGAAAATAGCAGGGACGAACAACGCTCCGACAATCGCTAGAAAGATGGTGAATACATTCGGGAGTACAAAGGGAATGTTTATATTTTCTTGAATCAAGAACCGGAAAGAAATGATGGCCACAGTTCCCAAAAGCGTTCCGGCAATGGTTCCGCTCCCGCTGATAAGCAGGGATTCACCAAGGACGATGTTCGAGAGTTTTTTGCGAGCCGCACCGATGATGAGGAGCGTCGCGAACTCCTTCTTGCGTTCATTCGTCGAAATGGAAAACGCAATAGTCACAGCGGCAATCACGATGAACAAGAAAATTCCCGCAATTGCCCAAACCACAACCTTGAACGAACCTGCGGTTGCGATAACGCTATCGAACATGTTCTTACGCGGAACGACCTGCAAGTTGTCAAACGTTCCGTACAGTTTTTGCGAAATCTGTTCAAAGTCGGCATTGTCTTCGAGATTCGCAAGAATTGCGGAAGGTTCATTTACAGATATGAAATTGTATCCCTTGCTTGCAGCAGCCTTGCGGAAAATTTCAATTGTTTCGACGTCTGCAAAAATCGCCTGATCAAGCTTATTTCCTAGCGGTTCAAGGCTTCCGACAACAGTGAATTCCTGATCGAAAAATTTGATTTTCCCAGACTTGTCGATGTTTATATCGCTACCGGCAATAACTGAACCAGGAAGGAAATCTTTTTTATAAGTCTTGCGAATCCACGGCTTGATGGTAAAATCGGTCTTGGAATCAAAACCTATAATGTTGACTTTTTCATCGCAGCAGCTTGCACTAAGTGTCGTAAAGTAGAATTGCGGTGACGCAATGCGGATTCCCGGAATGCTCCGGGTAAATTCCAAAACTTCGTGAGGAAGTGAACTGTGGCTCAATCCACCCTGCAAAAGTACGGGCTGGTCACTGACTTCTGCTTCGCCTGGGACAATGAGCAAGTCCGCTCCCATGCGTGAAGAAAGTTGTTCAAAACCTGTATCGAGGCTCTTGGAGAAAAGAGCACTAGCAAGCAACGATGCCGAAGCTATTGCCGTCAGGATAACTAATCCCAAACTACGGCCAGGATGGCTCCAAAAATTGGTATATATAATTTTAAACGTTGTGTTTTTCATTGGTAAAATCCTCCGATTCAAAGTTGCGGCTCTCCAAAAAGGCAATATTAGCCACACCCAAAAGTGCAATGATAATCCCGACTAGTTGAAGGACTGGGGACGAAATCGAATGGCAGTACATAAACGGATGCTTACAGACGCCTACAATTACCGTGGGAATAAGCGATGTCAAGACTCCAGCAACAATCACGACATAGGTCAAAGTTTTGTGAATCTTGGGCAACAACAAGTATGCAATACCGATTAACGCAATTGCAATGCCGACAAATCCGTCAACCACAGAAGTGTAATGACAACGCATCACCATATGACCGGGATTGCAAAATGGAAGTAGGACGAATGAAAGTAACGATACGATTGTGCCGAAAGCAACTGTTATAGATCCAAAAAACAATCCGTTTGTCATAATCGCCTCCTTATGATTTGTTCGAAGCCAAATATAGAAGGCAAAAATGAGTTTGTCCAATACTTTGTTTTTAGAGTAAATTATAGAGAAAAATTATAACAAAGCTTTCTGATAAATGTCTTGCATGACAAGCCCTGCAATCATGAAACCGAAAATAGCTGTGGCATGAGCCATGGTTCCGTTGATTTGAGCCTTGCTGCTGCACCATTCGTGATCGACAAGTTCTGCGTTTTTCAATTCTGCTTCGCTTCGTTCTTGACGAATCTTGGGGCACATGCATGCGGCCGTACCGCACGATGAATTCTTGCCACGGTTTTTCAGGAGCTCGTCGCTATAGACGCACATGATTTTTTTCTTGGGCCAAAGCTTTTTGCGTTTAATCTTGTCGCGGAGGGCGCGCCCGAGTGGGCAGCCAGTGACTTTCCAAAATTCAGCGACCTTGATTCGCGTAGGGTCCATTTTTAATGCCGCGCCCATTGACGAAAATACGGTAGCCTTGGTTTGCGAAGCGTGATACAGCAACTGCATTTTGTTTTCGAGGCTGTCAATAGCATCGATGATGTAGTCAAACGTATCAAGTTGGAATTTATCCGTATTGGCTTCTTCGTAGATATCTTGCAAGGCAACGATGTTTGCATGCGGATTGATTTCGAGCAAGCGGTTCTTGAGAACTTCGACTTTGACCTGCCCTACTGTTTTTGTGGTGGCCATCAGTTGCCTGTTCACGTTGGTAACGCACACGCGATCCGAATCGACAAGGACCAGTTCCTGAATTCCCGAGCGTACGAGACTTTCGGCGCACCAACTACCGACTCCGCCGAGCCCGAAGATGATGACTCGTTTCTTGTAAATACTTTCCATAATGTCGTCTCCAAGCAGGAGCGACGTGCGATTGAAAATACTGGAACTGAGAGACATGGAACCAATTATAGAAAATCCCGGCGTTTCACCGGGACAGTGCTATGCATCGTTTATGTGGTCGGCCGTGTAAGCCTTCAAGTATTCTTCCATCTCGCGAATGTAAATGCGGCAGATGGTGCTTAACATAAAGTTTTTCTTGGTAATATAACCGATTTCCATCTTGCGGTCGTTTTCGCCATTTGCGTTCTTAAACGGTACGGCGACGTAATCGGAGCCGTTGATTTCTTCGCTGATGATGCCGGAGCAGAGCGTGTAACCATTGAGACCTACCATCAAATTCAGCATCGTGGCACGGTCATTCGCCTTGATTGTCTTGTGGTATTCGTTCGTACTTAAAATTTCTTCGGCGAAGTAGTAGTTACCGCTTTCACCCTGTTCAAAAGAAAGGCACGGATATTCCGAAAGGTCTTCGAGATTCACGTAAGGCTTGTTTGCAAGCGGATTATTTTTCCACATGTACGCATACGCATTGCAGTCAATCAGTTTCTGGAAAACGAGTTCATGTTCCTTCAACAAGTACGTGATATACTTGCGGTTGAAATCGCTAAGATAAATAATTCCTATTTCGCTACGGAGACTCGTCACATCGTCGATGACTTCCTTCGTCTTTGTTTCGCGGAGAGCGAATTCGTAGTCGTCGATGTTGAACTTTTTGACCATGTTCACGAAGGACTTGACAGCGAAGGAATAGTGCTGTGTCGAGACAGCAAATCTCTTTTTCTTCTGTTCTTCCTTGCTATAGCGTTCCAGAACCGATTCGTAGTGATTGTAGAGTTCATTTGCACGAGCAATGAATTCTTCGCCTTCGGGCGTAAGCGTTACACCGCGACTCGTTCGGTTGAAAATCGTAATGCCGATTTCGTCTTCGAGATCGTGGATTGCAGTCGTCAATGACGGCTGGGATATGAACAACGTTTCGGCAGCCTTGTTGAAGGAGCCTACTTTGGCAATGCCGATTGCGTAGCGTAATTGTTGTAATGTCATTTTTAAGGCTCGGTTAAAGGGTTGAATGGTTGACGTTTCGTTATTTTCCTGCATAAATATAGGAAAAAGTATTTCAAAATCCTATATATAAGGTAGGAATATTTAAAAAAGAAGAAGCCTCCAGGTGGATTCTAAGCATCCTGAAGGCCTCTGTTGCACTAGGCGTTCAACCTAGGGCAACTTTTAATCTGTTTAGCGCTTCGACGAGAATGCTTCGCGGGCATGCGAGATTTAGCCTTTGGAAACCCTCTCCCGCTGTGCCAAAAAGACCCCCGTCGTTAAGCCAAAGGCGCGCTTTGTTGCGAACCAAATCGTGGATTTCACTTGAAGAGAGTCCCGTCCCGTTAAAGTCCAACCATGCCAAATAGGTGGCTTCCATGGGCACAAGCTTTACACCCTTCAAACTATCGCGGGTAAATTTTTCGATGTATTCAATGTTTCCTCTGAGGTATTTCAAGAGAGCGTCTAGCCAGACATCGCCATTGGCGTACGCCGCCTGAGCCGACACGATTCCAAAAACGTTGACTAGGCCATAACCTGTCGCATAGGCTTGCTTGCGAAACGCCCGGCGAAGAGCCTGATTTTTTATGAACGCGTGCGCTATCTGGACACCCGCCAAATTGAACGTTTTTGTCGGAGCGGTAACGATAACGGAAATATTCGCCAAAGCTTCGCTCAAGGATCCGAATACAGTGTGCGAACCTTCGAATACAAAATCGCTATGAATTTCATCGCTCACGACAATGACGTTGTACTTTAAACAGATTTCTCCAAGACGCAAGAGTTCATCGCGGGTCCAAGTTCGACAAACGGGATTGTGCGGATTGCAAAGCAAGAAAAGCTTTACGTTGTTCTCCACAATCTTTTTTTCAAAATCGTCAAAGTCAATATGATAGCGTCCGTCTTCGCCGTAAACGAGGTCACTACTCACAAGTTTACGATTGTTGAAGCGAATCACGTCGGCAAAATGCATATAGACCGGCTCTTGGATGAGTACGGAATCGCCCTCGTTCGTGTACGCCTTTATGGCCGCTCCAAGCCCAAACATGACCCCCGGAATTTTAATGACCCATCTTGAACTTTCGATTTCGTAATTGTGACGACGGCGAAAAAAATGGCGAAGCACCTGGAAGTAATCTTCCTTCGTATCGCTATAGCCAAATACACCATGTTTTGCAACGCGAACCAGCGCGTCCTCCACAAATGAAGTTGTCTTGAAATCCATATCCGCAACCCATAGCGGAAGAATGCCGGCCGGATCATCGCCCGGTTTTAAGACACCATGTTCTATTGCAAAATCATACTTAAGGGAATCCGTATGATGGCGTTCAATAACTGTATCAAAATCGATGTTTCGTTCTTTAATTTCTGACATTGCACGCCATCCTTGCTAGCTTTCGCAGTTACAATTCCCTTGCTAGAGTTTACAATATAGAAGGAATTTATAACTTTGTCCAATACTATATTTTTAGGGCTTCTTATAGTTTCTATCTATAAGAAACATCCGTTTCGCCATTTCAAGATTTTTCGACCAGTCTCAAGGCACGTTGTGCAATTTTATTCCGGTATAAGTTTATTTTCGCAATCGCTTCGCCAATAGGGAGCGCGATATCGAATGCACGTACATTGTAACGGGCCAGGGCACGGATTGCCTGCGGGCCAACCTGCTCGCATAGAACGTAATCCAAGTCGGAGAGATTTTTTGCAGCAGAGAGCATCGACAAATGCTCTTCGTCACGGCTTCCGCAAGATCCGTCACAATGTTCCGGCTTTACGCGAACTTCAATCTTCTCGAATTTTCCGCTAGCATCATCGACTTCATAAATGTCGAATGCCGCCGCATGCCCAAAATGAACGTTGACGTTCACCTCATCGTTTGTCGCCACCGCGACCTTATATTTAGCCATGTGAAAAAGTCTCCTTTACACGGATTCGGTCCATGTATATTTGTGCGCCAATGTCATACACGCCCGGGACGCCGACGGCATCAGCACGGCAGTGCGCGCAATGTTTAAAGACGTTGATAAATACTCCGGCATCTTCCTGTGCAATTGCAAGCGCCTTTGCACTCGGAGCGGGCAGGTCCTTGAATCCGTTCTGAGGAATGAGCGGAATGATGTTGTAAATAATCGCACCCGCTTCGCGAACCGTCGCTGCCGTTTCTTCGATATGCTTATCGTTGATGCCTGGGCAAAGTACGGTATTCACCTTCACCAACGTCCCGCTGGCGGCAACCTTGCGAATGCCTTCCAACTGGTTGTGAATAAGAATTTTCGCAGCTTCGACGCCAGTATAGGTTTTGCCGCGATAAAAAATTCTGGCGTTAATCATCGCTTCTATTTCGGGATCAACAGCGTTTACGGTCACTGTAAGCGTATCGATACCGACATCAATCACTTCTTCCGCCCTGTCGTTCAGCAAAAGCCCATTGGTGCTCATGCAACGGAGTAAATGCGGGAACTCTTTTTTGACAAGTCGGAACGTGTCCAAAGCAAAAGGCGTCGCCAACGTGTCGCCAGGTCCAGCAATTCCCACGGTGGTAAGTTCTGGTACGTATTCCAGAGCCTTGCGGATGTACCCGCACGCTTCTTCCGGTTTGATCACTTTACTTGTATTTCCAGGAACCTGAGCATCTTCATTGATGCGACGGTCACAGAAGCGACATTCGATATTACAACCCGGCGAAACAGGCAAGTGGATGCGCCCTTTTCGTTTCTTACACGCGCCAAAACAGGGATGTTCTCTAAAAACAGTATCTTGATCTATTGCCATAAAACTCTCAGGTAAAATGTCCCTAACGTACGAAACTTCAAATGTTTCGCAGACAAACTACCGTAAATCCGGTAAAGTTTATACAGATAATTATTGAACTATTGCCTAGCGTTCTGTAATTTATCAGCTCTTCCGTAAAAGAAGTGGTGGAGAATTTAAAAAGTAGAATGGAGGATTTCAAGATTAAACTAATCGTAAAAAGACAAAAAAAACTTTTTTTCGCGCCCGTTATAGATTGCTGATGAACCCGTCTATAGAAAGAATTTATAGACAAAGGTTTTTTTCAAGTTTTTATAAAAAAAAGCGTGAGAAAATATTGGAAAACAAAAACGACAATTCTAAAATTTCGCTCACCTAGCGTTTCTGTAGGCAACCAATAACCTAAGGAGACATATATCATGGCAAAACGTTTACGTCAAATCGCTATTTATGGAAAAGGCGGCATCGGCAAATCTACTACAACTCAGAACTTGACCGCAGGCCTTGTTGAACAAGGTAAACACGTTCTCGTTGTTGGCTGCGACCCTAAAGCAGACTCTACTCGTCTTTTGCTCGGCGGCCTTCATCAAAAAACCGTACTTGACACTATTCGCGACAACAAAACTGAGATTCAACTTTCTGACCTCGAAAAGATTGGCTTCAAGGGCGTTCGTTGCGTGGAATCCGGTGGCCCGGAACCGGGCGTGGGTTGCGCAGGTCGCGGTATCATCACTTCTATTAGCATGCTTGAACAGCTTGGCGCTTACACTGAAGATCTCGATTACGTGTTCTACGATGTGTTGGGTGACGTGGTGTGCGGTGGCTTTGCTATGCCGATTCGTGAAGGAAAGGCCAAGGAAATTTACATCGTCGCCTCCGGCGAAATGATGGCTCTCTATGCAGCAAACAACATTTGTAAGGGTATTGCAAAATACGCTGAACGCGGTGAAGTCCGCTTGGGCGGCATCATTTGCAACAGCCGTAACGTTGATAACGAACTCGATTTGCTCCGCGCATTTACCAAGGAACTCAACACCCAGCTGATTCAGTATGTGCCGCGCAACAATATCGTGCAGCAGGCCGAAATCCGCAAGAAAACCGTGATTGATTTCGAACCGAATTGCAGCCAGGCAAATGTCTATCGTGAACTTGCAAAGAACATCGACAATAACGAACTCTTTACCATTCCGACTCCGATGACTCAGGATAGATTGGAACAAATTCTCATCGACTACGGTATGATGGAAAAGGACTACTCCATTTAATGCTGATTGGCAGGAGGTAAAATTCTATGGCATCAACTAATATTAATTTGAACATGACCTCAGTCGAAAACCGTGAATATCGACTGGGGACAATTATCGGCTGGGATGGTAAGGCGAGCGACCTAATTAAGGAATCGGCTTACGATGAACGCAGTGCGAAAAAGCACGGCAGCTGCGCAGGCAAAGGCGCAGGCTGCAAACTTTGCGAGTTGAACTCTCCGCTCAACCAAGAAACTATGTGTTCTAATGCAATTGTGCAGTGTCAGGTGGGCAACTTGACGGACTGTGCGTTGATTGACCACTCTCCTATCGGTTGTAGCGGCGAAAATTCCAAGTTCAATCTTTCGATGCACAATGGACTCCGTCGTCGCGGCAAGCCCCAGCAGAATACGCTGAACATCAGCACAAACTTGAAAGAACAGGACATGGTTTTTGGCGCTTCTGAAAAACTCCGCCAGACAATCCTCGACGCTAAAGAACGTTTCAATCCCAAGGCGATTTTCATCGGCATGGCTTGCGCTACGGCTATTATCGGTGAAGACATCGATTCCATCGCCGAAGAAATGGAACCGGAAGTAGGCGTGCCTATCATTCCGCTGCACTGCGAAGGTTTCCGTTCCAAACACTGGTCCACGGGTTTCGATATCGCATTCCATGGCGTTCTCCGTCAAATTGTGGAACGTCACCCGAAAAAGAAGCAGAATGATTTGTTGAACATCGTCGCCCTTTGGGGAACGGACTACTTCTCCGAAATGCTTGCGCCGCTTGGACTCCGCGTAAACTATTTGCTCGACTGCGCCTCTTACGAAGAAATTCGCCAGGCCTCGGAAGCTGTAGCAACAGCAACCTTCTGCGATACATTGGGCGGTTACATGGCGACAGCGCTTGAAGAATCTTTTGGCGTTCCGCAAATCGACGCTCCGCAGCCGTACGGTATCAAGGGCACCGATGAATGGCTCCGCGCTATTGCAAAAGTGGTGGGCAAGGAAAAAGAAGTCGAAGAATATATCGAAAGCGAACACAAGCGCATCGCTCCGAAGCTCGCCGAACTTCGCGAATTTTTCAAGGGCAAAAACGGCATTGTGATGACGGGTTCTGCTTATGCACACGGCCTTATCAGCGTTCTTTCGGAACTTGGAATCGGCCACGACGCCGCTCTCGTTTTCCATCACGACCCCATTTACGACGGCGCTGGACAGCATCAAGATACTTTGAAGGAACTGGTGGAAACTTACGGCGACATTCCGCATTATACCGTAAGTAAGACTCGAGCCTTCCAGCTTCCGCAACTTTTGAAGCGTGCCAAGACGGACTTCTTGCTCATCCGCCACCCGGGTCTAGCCTCTGTCGCGGGCCATCTCGGTTTCCCGACACTCACCATGGGCGACGAGCATATTCCGGTGGGCTACCAAGGCATTCTCCGCATTGGCGAAATGTTGAAGGGCGTTATTTCTCGTACAAAGTTCAACCAAGTGCTTAAGCGCAATGTGAAACTCCCGTATTCCGATTGGTGGCTTTCTCAGGACGATCCGTTCTACTTGACGCATCATCCGGAAGCTCTCAATGATTTACCTGAACCGAAAAACCTCAAGTTCAGCAAAAAGAATAACGGTGAAAATCACAATTCGGAAAAAGTATAACTAGGGAGTTTCAAAATGTCAGAATCTACAATCAAAAGAAAAAAGAGTAATTCTATTTCGGACCCCCGATACGCCTGCGCGGTTGGCGCGTCCCATACGGTTGTTGCTATCAAGGGTGCAGTTCCTATAGCAAACTGCTCTCCGGGATGCCAGCTTAAGCAAACAGCATTCCTCACTTTTGAAAACGGTTTCCAGGGCAGTATTTATGCCGGTGCCGGCAACATGCCAAGCGCAAACTCCACCGAAAACGACATCGTGTTCGGCGGCATCAAGACTTTAGATCAGTTGATTAAATCGACACTCAAGGTCTTCAATGGTGATCTTTATGTTGTTCTTACCGGTTGCGTAGGCGGTCTCATCGGCGATGATGTTCCGAGCTTAGTTCGTGAATATCGTGATTTGGGATATCCCATTGTCGCTGTAGATACCGCAGGCTTCAAAGGCAATAACCTCTACGGTCACGAAGAAGTCGTGAACGCCATCATCGACCAATTCGTTGGTGATTACAGTGGCGAACACAAGAAAGGCTTGGTCAAT
The DNA here is from genome assembly GCA_017520105.1 of Fibrobacter sp. Next base: position 12,521 of record JAFWRL010000151.1, on the reverse strand, counting down.
CTTTGGTTCGAGACGCCTTACTATAACCAGAACTGGCGCGGTGATTATCAGGAAATCGCCCGCATCCTCCGTGGTGCCGGTTTCGAAGTCAATGTTCTCTTTGGACCTGAAAACGAAGGCGTCAAGGACTGGTTGCGCATTCCGGAAGCTCAGTTCAACCTGGTGCTTTCCCCGTGGGTAGGGGTGCGTAATGCGGAACATCTTCAACAAAAATACGGCCAGCCGTTCCTCCATATTTCGGAAATTCCTATCGGCGCCGAAGCGACTGCAAAGTTTATTCGTAATGTCGTAGAATTCGCCGGAATCGACAAGGAACAGAGCGAAAAGTTCATCGAAGAAGAAAACCGCGTTTATTACTATTACTTGGAACATTTCTCGGAATTCTTCGCTGAATATTGGTTCGGTATGCCCAGTGAATTTGCAATCACTGCAGATTCCGCCTATACGCTTGCCTACACCAAGTTCCTCGTTGACCAAATCGGTCTTATTCCGCGCAAGGCAATCATCACGGACGATCCTCCGCAGAAATTCCGCAAGGAAATCGAAGATGCTTTCCACAACATCAGCGAAGGTGTCGATGTTGAAGTGGAATTCGAAGAAGACGGCTATTTGATTGAAAAATCTATCAAGGAAGTGAATTTCTCTTCTGGGAAGCCCTTAATTCTTGCATCTTCTTGGGAAATCAACATCGCAAACGAAAAGGGAGCTTTGTTCTTCGAGATTACGCCTCCGTCCAGCGAAACATTGATTATCAATCGAAGCTTCGCCGGCTACAAGGGTGCGCTTAATTTACTTGAAAAGATTTATAGCGCATCCGTCGGTGGAAAATAATATCGAAGAAAATGTTAAAAAAAATCATAAAGTTGACCCTATCCCCATACGCGAATCATGACCACATAAGTACTAAGTGGTCAAAGAGAATAAATTCAGGATAAAAAAGGAATGTCATGCCGGCCTCTGTGCCGGCATCTCCTTTATATACTATAATAGCTTGTCATTATTTACGTATATCATCTATAATAAAATGTTATATGTAAATAAATTTCTTATACCAAGTGATAAAAATAAAGTATTTTACAAATCAATTTTTCTTTTCTAATTTATACACCGAACTTGAGAACATTGTGTTCCAAGACATTAACAAATCAACACGAGGATACCTATATGTGTTGTAGCTGTAAATTCTCTCGTAATTAAGCCTACATCTTTTTAGAAGGTGAATCGGCAATTTTAAAGGCACGCAGAATTTTACCCTGCGTGGTTACTCAACTCATACACAAAAACAGGAGATTTCCAATGAATTTCAAAACTATTTCCAAAGTCATTCTTTTATCTACAATCACGGCTTTTTCCGCAGAACCCATCTCGGTTACCACGAAATCTGGAGTCAGTGTCACGCTTTACGGCTTTGCCTCTTTGAACGCGGCCTACGAAGATTCTAAAAGCAACAATGGCAACTTTGCAAACTTTGTCGCCGCCTCTGACCTCACCAATAAAAATGATGGCGGTTGGCATTTCACGCCGAACCTCACCCGAATCGGCCTCAACCTTGCAAGCGGTAACGATTCCTCGTATTTCAAGGCAAATGGTAAAATCGAAGTTGATTTTTATGGCGGCGGTTCCGGTAACGCACCCACTCCACGCCTCCGCCATGGTTACGGCGAAATTTCCTTTGGCAATTCCGGCTTTTCCATTTTGGGCGGCCAAACATGGGATTTGATTTCTCCGTTGGTAACTCCGACACTTAACGCAGGCGTTCTCAACAACTCTGGTGACGCAGGCCTTCGCAGGGCTCAGCTTAGGCTCACCGAAAAAATTCCTGTTGCTGGAGGCTCCTTGGATATCGCCGCAGCAGTTGTTCGCACTATCGGCGAAAATCAACCTTATAACACCTCTTCTGCCTCAGAGACCGGTGTCGATGCAAACATTCCCACATTTCAGGGACGCATCGGCATTTCGGTTCCTCTGTGGGTAGAAGGTAAAAAGTTCGGCTTGGGAGTTTCCGGTCATTACGGTCAAGAAGAAATTGATCTCGACGACACTGGTCGTACCAAGGAGATTCCCACATGGTCTTTCAATGTCGATTTGACTCTCCCTATCACAAGTGCCTTTACCTTCCTCGGTGAATACTTTATTGGCGCAAACCTTGATACATACGCGGCAGGCATTGGACGCGGACTTGCGGCAAATACTGAAGATCCAGAAAGCGTAAAAAGCATTGGCGCTTATGGTGGCTGGCTCGCTTTGCAGGCCAAGTTTATCAAAAAATTGGCATTTAACGTAGGAGCGGGCCTTGACAAGCTGAAACGCAAAGATATCAGAAAAACCGGTGGCCGTGAACAAAACTTCTCGTTCTTTGCCAACACGACCTACAATTTGACAGACGCATTCTCGTTGGGATTTGAATACCTTCACGTCCAGACGGATTACTTGACCGCCAACACGATAAAAGAAGCGGACTTGAATCGCTATCAACTATCTGCAACTTATGGTTTCTAATAAAGGAGATTTCCAACAATGAAACAGAATAAATTATACAACCGAATTGCTTTAGCATTCCTGTTTACTCTCGCCTGCGTAGCATCCGCCGTAGCCGCAGACAAAATTTCCATCGGTTACCTTTCTTCTACAGGTCAAGGAAAATTCTTCATCGCAAAAGATGCTGGCATTTTCGAAAAGAACGGACTCGATGTAACTCTTGTTGAGTTTTCGAATTCTGGCGATGGCATAGCTGCCGTTCGTGCGGGCAAGCTTGACGCGGGAGCATTCGGTTCTCTCGCTCCGCTCATCCATATTGCACAAGGAGCCGACATCCGAGTTATTGGCGGCATCATGGGTGGCGACCAGGCTGTTATCACACGCAAAGAAAACGCAGGTTCCGTCAAAAAATTGAGCGACCTCAAAGGCAAGAAAATCGCTACAATCCGCTTGGGGACTGCCGACGCTATTGTCCGTGGCGGCCTTAAAAAAGAAGGTATCGATTGGCGCAAGGATGTATCCATTGTAGAACTCAAGAACCCGCCTGCAGTTATCGAAGCCGTAAAGAACGGAAGCGTTTATGCAGGCGTTACCTGGGGGCCGCACGACCTCCGCGCCGAAGAAGCAGGCCTTTCCGTAGTGCTCCGCAGCAAGGACATCAATCCAGGTCACATCTGCTGCCGCCTTATCGCATCGCTTCGCAAACTCGAAGGTCGTGACGATGTTTACAAACGCCTAGTCAAGTCGCTCATTGAAGCCGAAGAACTTGTGCAGAACGACCACAAGAAAAGCGTGGAAATTATCGCCAAGTGGATTAAGCTCGACACCGCTCTCGTCAACAAGGCTTTCTACAGCGGGCACGTCACCCAAGACACTGACCCCAACGTGAAAGGAGTCGAGTTCTTCTGGGATTTTCTGAAGGATGCGGAGTTCATCAAGTCCGACAAGAAAGTCTCTGAATACGTCCTTACGGGCTACTATCGCAAAGCCATTGACGAACTCCGCAAGCAACAGCCCAAATCCGAATTCTACGCTCAAGCAGAAAAAATATTCCAGTCTAGAAATTAAAGGTAAATCAACATGAAAAAAAAGCGAAGTGGTTTCGAAGCAACTAATCTCGGTTTTTCCTATGATGGCAAGCCCATTTTAAAAGACATCAATCTAAAAATAAATCAGGGAGAGTTTGTTTGTCTTTTGGGTGAAAGCGGTAGTGGCAAGACCACTTTGCTCAACCTTCTCGCCGGACTTACAAAGCCAAGCGAAGGTCATGTTTATTGGAACGAGAAGGAAATCGAAAAACCTTCTTCTGAAAGGAGTGTAGTCTTCCAGGACTACACCCTTTTTCCTTGGCTTACCCTTCTCCAAAACGTTTCCCTAGCCATTAAAAAGACAAGAAAAGTCAAGGCAAATTACGCCAAAAATTTGGCCGAAGAATATTTGAATTTGGTGGGGCTTTCAGGGAGCCTCCGTAAATACCCCTTTGAACTCTCAGGCGGCATGCGTCAACGTGGAGCCATTGCTAGAGCTTTGAGCGTTGGTGCAGACGCCCTTCTTTTGGACGAACCCTTCGGAGCATTAGACCCTATAAACCGAGCAAGCCTTCAAGACTTAATTCTTGAACTTTGCCGTGGCTCCAAAGATCGCGCAATAACAACTTTATTCGTAACTCACGACATCCGCGAAGCCGTTTATCTAGGAAGCCGAATTATCGTATTAGGCTCCACACCTGGCCGCATTATCGCCGACATTTCTTTGGATTTTCCGGTGAAGAAAAGCCGTAGCGAATGGTTCCGCAACGAAAAAGTCCAACAAACAATCGCAACCATTGAAGAAGCGTACCACAAGGACATACTTGAAAAACTCGGGCATGTCGTGCAAGGAGGTGCAAGCATATGAAAATTCTTATAAAGTATCTTTCAAAATTTTCAGGAATTCTGTTCCTCTTGTTTTTACTTGGAATTTGGACTCTCATCAGTTGTGGCCCGGAATGGAGCAGCCAATACTTGTTCCCGTCCCCCAAGGTGATTGCGGAAGCCCTTTTCAATTCACGCGAAGAACTTTTGCGGAGCGCTGGGGCTTCGCTTTTAAAGCTTATCCCGGCTTACCTACTCGCCTCTGTTGTCGGTATTTCGATTGGGATTATTTCGGGGTCCGTTCCATGGGTCGGCAACATGCTGAAGCCGATTTCCAGATTTGCATCTCCGATTCCGCCCAACGTTTACATCCCCTACGCTATTGCGATTTTGCCAACATTTTACCTTTCATCTTCATTCATTATTTTCATCGCGGCGTTTTGGCCTATCTACTTGAATACCGCCGCAGGAGCCGCAGACGTTCCTGAAAAATACAAACGGAACGCCGCCATCATTGGGATTGGTCGATTTGAATATTTGTGGAGAATCGCCTTTGTTGCAAGTCTTCCTTCCATATTCTCTGGGCTTTCTGTAGGCATGGGACTTTCGTTCATCATGCTTACAGTTGCAGAACTTTTCGGCGAAAATACAGGGCTCGGGCATTTCGTACAATTTTATGCAGATTATTCCGATTACCCCAACATGGTCGCAGGAATTCTTTGGACAGGCATCGTCGTCTTTGCGATTATGGAACTTTTCGAATTTGTAAAACGCAAAGTGTTATTCTGGACAAAGGCAAATTAAGGACGTAGAGAAAAAAATACCGTCCACCTCTAGTTTCTTTTTTTGAAATCGCCTTTAATTGAATGCAAAAATTCCGTACCGCTGACGAACGGTACGGAAAGCAATTTTTATTTTCCGCAATACATCAGGTGTACTCCCTCGAAAGAGGATAATCCAGGCGATGATTTGAAAAAGGCTTCATCGATATCTTTGGGCGAAAGGTCAAGACAATACTCGATGCCCGATTTTTTTGCCAATTCTGCAACTTGCGCGGGGTCGTAACCTTCAACCATGCACTCGCCACACGCTGCGGCTATTTGCTTTAAGCGGCTTATTTTGGTCGTATTGTCCGTACAGTCGCGCTCTTTTTCATAGTAGTCGAAAACCACCACACTGTTGGGCGCCGCTATTTGTGTAATCTGCGCGATAGTCTTGAAAAAGATTTCAATGGGGATGTAGTACGACACGCCGAGAATCGAAAAGACGGAGCGTTTTTTCGGATTAAAACCGGCATTTGTCAATCTGCTGATGATGCTGTCCTTGTTGAAATCGATTTCAACAAAATGAACTTTTGGCCGTTTCTTTGCGAAAAGTTCTTGCATCCGTTCAATTTTAAAAACTTGCGTTTCGTACAAATCCAGTTCAAAGACATCTACATTTGGACTTTTATTCCTAAGAGCAAAGGAATCCAGGCCCGCACCCAAGAGGACGTATTGCACATCCCCCGTTTTCTGTTTTGCTTCGACTATGTCTTCGGCAAAACGGTTCCGCGGAAGAATGATAGGGAGAAAATATTGATCTAACAGGTCTCTAGTAAGGTCATCTTTTGAACTTGACTTTTTTGCAGGGAGATACGTTCTAGCAAGATTACGTGCATGGCGGTATTCCTTCAAACCTATAAAATCTTGTGCAAAATCATCTTCAAAAATTTTTTCACTTTTACCGTGGGTGTGTACGGCTCGCGCAAGAGCGCATAAAAGCGCAGTTTTGCTAATCATAAATTAATACCCTAATTTTATCTGTTACTCATACAATCCCTTGCTGAAGTAGCGATCTCCGCGATCAGGAGCCACAAAGACAATGTTTCCACGCGCACCCGACGCAATCAACTTCTTGGCTGCTGCAAAAGCAGCTCCCGAAGAGGACCCTGCAATGATTCCTTCTTTCTTGGCGAGTTCACGAGCACCACCAAAAGCATCGTCATCATTGATTTTGACAACCTGATCGACCAACGACATATCCATAGTATCGGCGATAAAATCGTTTCCGATTCCTTCGATATTATAATCGCCATGTTCGCCGCCACCCATTGTAGAGCCTACAGGGTCAGCGAGCACACCCTGAATTTTCGGATTGCGTTCCTTTAGCGCCTTGAGAATCCCGGAGAATGTGCCGCCACTCCCAGCGCCTGCAACAACGTAATCGATATGACCGTCGAGATCGTCGTAAATTTCCGGACCGGTTGTTTCGTAATGAGCACGCGGGTTCGCCATGTTGTGGAATTGCCTGAGCGAAATGGAATTCGGAATTTCCTTTAAAAGTTCTTCCGCTTTCTTTTCGGCGCCAAGCATTCCTTCTTCACGCGGGGTGTTGATGAGTTCTGCGCCAAGGGCGCGCAAAAGCGTTTGCTTTTCTTGCGAGAACTTGGTCGGCACCACGAATATCACGCGTACACCGCGATTCAAGGCGGCGAAAGCAATTCCGAGGCCAGTGTTACCTGCAGTCGCTTCGATAATCGTTCCACCCGGTTTGAGCGTCCCTTTAGCAAACGCTTCTTCGACCATATATAATCCGGTGCGGTCTTTTACGCTGCCAGACGGATTCCACAATTCCAGTTTTACAAACAGATTAACACCTTCAGGAATACCGCTGTGGGTGAGTTTTACGAGCGGTGTTTTTCCGATTAAAGATTTCATAGATTCATAATAATGCATATAAATTTCTCCATTTGGATTGCTTACACCACGCATTGCTCGTGGCAGGATTGCCTATGATTCCTCGCAATGGCGTGTATCGCAAAAATTGAGACATACGTCATTGCGAGCGTAGCGAAGCAATCTATTATTGTTATGCGCGAGCCGCGTTGATGGCTTGGTTTACATCCGAAATAATATCATCGACTTTTTCGATGCCCACAGACAAACGAATCAAACCGTCGGTAATGCCGACTTTTTCACGGATTTCCTTCGGAATGGATGCGTGAGTCATTGTTGCTGGGTGGCATACAAGGCTTTCGACACCGCCAAGGCTTTCTGCAAGCGAAACGAGTTTCAACGCCTTGAAAAATTTCTTGATGTCGTAATTCTCGCGAAGTTCAAACGAAATCATAGCGCCGCCGTTTTTGGCCTGTTTCTTGTTGATTTCGTAACCTTGTGCTGTCGGGAGTCCCGGATAATACACATGCTTTATCGCGTCATGCTTTTCGAGATATTTTGCGATGGCTTCTGCATTTTCAGTGTGGCGATCCAAGCGCACGCCAAGCGTTTTAATGCCGCGAATCAAGAGGAACGAGTCAAACGGTCCAAGTACAGCACCAACCGCATTCTGCGTAAAGGCAAGGCGTTCGGCAATTTCTTTATTGCTGGTCACCGCAAGTCCTGCAACCAAATCACTGTGGCCGCCCAAATACTTTGTCGCACTATGCACGACGATATCGGCGCCCAATTCCAGCGGACGCTGCAGATACGGCGTCATGAACGTGTTATCGACAATCGTCAAGATGTTGTGTTTTTTCGCAATTGCGGCAACCCCAGCAAGGTCGGTTACGGTCAAAAGCGGATTTGCCGGACTTTCCACAAAGAACGCTTTAACGTCAGGCGTAATTTTCGATTCAAGCGTTTCGAGATTCGTCGTATCCTCAATGGAATATGTAATGCCGAGATTCTTGAAAACTTTGTCCAAAACGCGGAACGTTCCGCCATAGACATTGCTCGAAATAATAATGCGGTCGCCTTGCTTAAAGAGCGAAAGAACCGTTGATGTGGCAGCCATTCCGCTTGCAAAAGCAAAGCCTGCGACACCGCCCTCGAGTTCCGCAATCAGCGCTTCCAATGCAGCGCGTGTCGGGTTCCCCGTGCGGGAATATTCCCAGCCTGTATTTTCACCAAGGCCAGATTGCTTGTAAGTAGATGTTTGATAGATGGGAACGTTGACAGCTCCTGTAACCTTGTCGCCATCGATGCCACCGTGAATGAGTTTTGTTTCAATATTATTGAAGTTTGACATTTTGAAAATCCTTTTTTTTAGAAAAAAAATATCCCGCTGCGTTTGAACGAGCGGGATTCAGTTAAATAGATTGAATAGTCTAAAAACCAGATGCTCGTTCAACATCGTCTAGAGAAACAAACGGAACAACAAAAGGCTTTGAAAAATGGAATCATTTTATAAATACCTATTGATTTTGTAGGATAATATAGGCAAATAATTTTTTCCTGTCAACTGATTTTCATCATTTTTTGTTATATAATTTTTCGTTTGTGGGCTATAGGGAAAAACTTTAAGTAATCATAATTTATATAAAAAATCATTTCACTTATCTATAATTCCGCTTGCGACAACACCTTGATTGGCGTACAGAACGAGCACTTGACCAGGGGCCGATGCGAATTGTGGTTCATCGAAGCGAACGCGGATTTTTCCGGCACCGATATCGAGCTCTGTAATTCGTGCGGTTGCGCCTTTGTGCCCGAGACGGATATGCGCTGTGAGCGGTTCATGCAAAAGCGGCGAAGTTTCGGAAACCATCAAGTTCAAATCTACAGCAGAAACCTCCGTGCAGCTCAATGCACTTCGCGGTCCGAGAATCACCTGATTGTGATGCGCGTCAATCGCCACGACGTAAAGCGGCTCCGCTTGCCCGCCGATATTGAGCCCTTTGCGTTGCCCAATCGTGTAGTGCACAATGCCCTTGTGCTGTCCGAGCACTTTACCGCTGACATCGACAAAATCTCCGGGAACGTTGTCGCTCTCGTCAAACAGTACCGAGTAATCGCCGCATTCGATAAAATCCTGGCTTTCGCGTTTGTTCGCAAAATCGTCCCAGCCGATTTCCTTGGCAAGTGCTTTCACGTCGGCTTTCTGCATTTCGCCCAGCGGGAAAATGACGGTCGAAAGTTGCTCTGCCGTGAGTCGCGAAAGAAAATACGTCTGGTCTTTGTGCGCGTCTAGAGCTTCGTACAAAAATGGAACGTCGGGATTTACAAAATCGAGTCGTGCATAATGCCCCGTCGCGAAATAGTCGAATTCGATTCCCATCTTGCGAGCCGCATGCTGCAAAGCTCCGAACTTGATACTTTGATTGCAACGGACACAGGGATTCGGCGTTCTTCCAGCGCGGTATTCAGCACGGAAATAATCCAGGACTCTGTGCTTGTATTCTTCGGCGACGGGAACAACATAATGCAGAATCCCTAGACGTTCGGCAACTTGCTTCGCTTCTTCGATATTCTTGTCTTCGCTCGGTCCGTAGCAGCCTTCACGACCTTCGACCGCAGGCATGTTGACGGAACCGTCCCAAGTCGCCATGGTCATGCCGATGACATCGTAACCTTTTTTCTTTAGCAAATACGCCGAAAGTGCGGAATCAACACCGCCCGACAATCCGACAGCAACGCGTTTTTTAGTCATAGGTTATTTGTTGTTGGTTGTTGGATTTTTACGTCATAGCGTGCTCCTGTGCTGAGCAAAGTCGAAGCATGATCCGCCATCTGTTCACTATGACGCAAACGCTAGAAAGCGAATGGAACCTTCTAGCGTTTTTACTCAATAATGAATCATCTTAATGTTTTTTTTTCGGTTTCTACTGCGAGGCGAATGGAACCGCGAAGCACGTACCGAACAAATTTTATCTAACCACTGTTTACCAACCACTAACCACTTAATCAGCGAAGAGCGGAGTAGAGAGGTAACGGTCGCCGCTATCCGGGAGGAGTGCGACAATGGTCTTGCCCTTGTTTTCCGGACGCTTTGCAAGTTCAATTGCGGCATGCAATGCAGCACCAGAGGAAATTCCAACGAGAACACCTTCTGCCTTTGCGATTGCCTTGCCTGCAGTGAAAGCGTCTTCGTTCTTGACCGCGATGATTTCATCGTAAACCTTGGTATTCAAGGTGTCCGGGACGAAACCTGCGCCGATACCCTGGATCTTGTGCGGACCTGCAGTACCCTTGGAAAGCACCGGAGAAGATTCCGGTTCGACTGCGACAATCTTCACGTTCGGATTCTTAGACTTGAGATATTCGCCAACGCCCGTGATCGTTCCGCCAGTACCAACGCCGGCAACAAAGATATCGACCTTTCCATCAGTGTCTTCCCAAATTTCCGGACCGGTAGTTTCCTTGTGAGCAGCCGGGTTTGCCGGGTTCACGAACTGGCCAGGAATAAAGCTATTCGGGATTTCTTGGGAAAGTTCAGTTGCACGGGCGATAGCACCCTTCATGCCCTTGGCACCTTCGGTGAGAACAAGTTCTGCACCGTAAGCCTTCATGAGCTGGCGACGTTCGATACTCATGGTTTCCGGCATCACGATGATGATGCGGTAACCGCGAGCAGCAGCGACAGAGGCGAGACCGATACCGGTGTTACCGGAAGTCGGTTCGATAATCACTGAACCCGGCTTAAGCTTGCCTGAAGCTTCGGCATCGTCAATCATTGCCTTGGCAATGCGGTCCTTGACAGATCCAGCCGGGTTGAAATATTCGAGCTTCGCCACAATCTTGGCTTGAAGATTATTTTCCTTTTCGACATGAGCAAGTTCGAGAAGGGGGGTGTGACCAATGAGCTGGTCGGCAGAAGAGTAAATTTTTGACATGGTAGAATCCTTTTATTTAGTTTGAAGTTAGAAGTAGGAAGTAGGAAGGTTTTTGCCTGCGGTGAAGTTTATTTTGCTATAACTTCCTACCGTTTACTTCCTACTGTCTACTGTTTTTTAAATCTGATCCAATGCCTGTGCGAGGTCATTGATGATGTCTTCGTAATGTTCCGTACCGATGGAGAGACGGATCGTTGCCGGGCTGATGCCTGCTGCGGCGAGTTCTTCCGGAGTGAGTTCGGAGTGGGTCGTCGTATAAGGATGGACAACGAGGCTCTTCACGTCAGCGACGTTAGCGAGCAAGCTGAAAATCTTGAGGCTGTCGATGAACTTGAAGGCTTCTGCCTGGCCGCCCTTCACATCGAACGTGAAGATGGAGCCGCCACCGTTCGGGAAGTAACGTTCGTAAAGCTTGTGGTCCGGATGATCATTGAAGCTCGGGTGGTTGACCTTTGCAACCTTCGGGTGCTTCGAGAGGAATTCGAGAACCTTCTTGGTGTTTTCCACATGGCGGTCAAGGCGGAGGGACAATGTTTCCGTACCCTGTAACAGAAGGAATGCATTGAACGGAGAAATGGCAGCGCCTTCATCGCGGAGGAGGATTGCGCGGATATAGACAATGTAAGCAGCGGCGCCGGCAGCAGCGGTAAACGGAACGCCATAGCTCGGGTTCGTTTCGGTGAACTGCGGGAACTTGCCAGATGCAGCCCAGTCAAACTTGCCACCGTCAACAATCACGCCACCGAGAGTCGTACCGTGGCCACCGATGAACTTCGTTGCAGAGTGGATTACGATGTCTGCGCCGTGTTCCAGCGGGCGAATCAAGTACGGAGTGCCGAAAGTATTGTCGATGAGCACCGGAATCTTGTGCTTATGGGCGATTTCAGAAATCGCTTCGATATCCGGGATGTCAGAGTGCGGGTTGCCGAGCGTTTCGATAAGGACGAGCTTCGTGTTTTCCTTGATGGAGCTTTCGACTTCCTTCAGGTCGCGGGTATTCACGAAAGTGGTGTCGATGCCGAACGGACGGAGCGTGTGTTCCAAGAGGTTGTAGGTACCGCCGTAGATGGTACGCTGTGCGACAACATGGTCACCCTTGCGAGCGAGAGCCGTGATGGCGTAGGTGAGGGCTGCTGCACCAGAAGCGACTGCGAGACCTGCGATACCGCCTTCGAGAGCAGCGATGCGCTTTTCAAAGACATCCTGAGTGGTGTTAGTGAGACGGCCATAAATGTTGCCGGCATCCTTCAGGTGGAAACGGTCAGAAGCATGCTGAGCGTTGTGGAACACGTAAGAGGTGGTCTGGTATATAGGAACTGCGCGAGAATCGGTTGCCGGATCGGCCTGTTCCTGGCCAACGTGAACTTGAAGAGTTTCGAAATGGAGTTTGTTCTGTGTTGTCATATTGTTTAAATCCTTTTTTTGCACTTGGCAAGAAATATCGCAGTCGCCCGATCGTTTTGTTACTGTTGGCGTCGGGCGACGCGATTGTTAATAGGTTTGCTCAATTCTGAGCGTTAAATTTTGGCGGTATTAGGCCCGCCCACCTTTGCTTTGGTTACACATTCGACATCGCATAGCGAAATCCTCCAGGCTTT
>JAFWRL010000150.1 GCA_017520105.1 Fibrobacter sp. | reverse complement strand
CGGTTACTCGCCGGAGCAACCGTACTTTTACGATTACCTTTCGGGGCGCGAACTTCTGCGTTTTTACGGTAAACTCGTGGGCCTCAAGGGCGCAGAGCTTGAATCCCGTATTGGCTGGGCGCTTGAACTTTTGCATGCGAACAAGGACTGGATCGACCGCCGCTTGCGTTCGTACTCCAAGGGCATGATGCAGCGCGTGGGCATTGCACAAGCGATTCTTGGAAAGCCGAAGCTTTTGATTCTCGACGAACCGATGAGCGGACTTGACCCGATGGGGCGCCGTGACGTACGCGAGGCTATCCAGCAGCTCAACCGCGATGGCGTGACGATTTTCTATTCGAGCCACTTGCTTTCGGACGTGGAATCTATCAGCCACCGCGTGGCGATGATTGTCGATGGAAAAATCGTGCGTGAAGGGACTGTCGATGAAATCACGGAATCGTGCGGAGTCGAGTACCATGTGCGGACGCGTCAGGCGATTCTGGAAGCGGACTTGCCACAGGGCGTTGCTCTCACGGGGCACCCGCAGGAATTTATTTGTTCCGACGATGCCGCTCGTGACCGCTTGCTGGGTTACTGCCTTTCGAACGGGATTGCAGTAGAAAAGATGGACCACAAGCGTCCGAGTCTCGAAGATATTTTGACGGAGGAAATTGCCCGTGCAGACGCTTAATCATATCGGCATTATTGCTCTCAATACGTTCCGCGAATCCATTCGCGACAAGATCCTGTATAACATTGGCTTTTTGGCGATTGCGCTTACGCTCTTTAGCATTGTGCTTGGTGAATGGTCGGTGTTTGACCGCTCTTACGTCATCAAATCGACGACGCTTTCGGTGATGAGCCTTTCGGGGCTGTTGATTTCGATTTTCGTGGGCATTAGCCTTGTGCAAAAAGAAATCCAGCGGCGGACGGTACTCACGCTTTTGTCGAAGCCCATTAGCCGCGTGGCGTTTATCGTCGGCAAGTACTTTGGACTTTTGGCGGTGGTCGCGGTTCACTTGTGCTTGCTCACGGTGATATACTATTGCATTTTGTGGGTGACGAATTCCAGCCCGACGCTAAGCCTTTTGACGGCCATTTACTTGATATTCTGCGAAATGGCGGTGATCATTGCGGTGGCGCTTTTGTTCAGCAGCTTTAGCAGCACGATCCTTTCGGCGCTCTTTACGCTTGGCGTTTATTTTGCAGGGCACTTGAGCGACCAGCTTTTGGAACAGGTGCGTTTTGCAAGCCGCATGGGCGAACTCCAAAGCACTTCGTCTGCAATACTTGAAAAGGCTGCCGTCGTAATCCATGCGGTGTTTCCGGGACTGTACCGCTTCAACGTGACGAATTATGTTGTGCACGGTGTTGCGCTTCCGGATATGTATCTTTTCTGGAATTCTGTTTATGCGCTAGGTTACATTGGGGTGTTCCTCGCGGTTGCAAGTTGGTGGTTTAGCCGGAGGGACTTTTTATGAGAAACCAGTATATTGCAAAGGTTCTCGTTCACAATAAGGTTGTGACGGAAGATGTAATCAAGGCTCATTGGAGCAAGATTACCGATTCGATGGATATCGGGCAAGTTCTCGTAAAAGCGGGGATTTTGAAAGAATCCATGTATGCGAAGGTGCTTGCGTTTGTGCAGAACCTCGAATCGAAAAACGCGAAACCGGCGGGCGGTTTGGCATCTTCTGCGTCTGCAAGCGCTCCGGCGAGTTCTACTGCCTCGGCGAGTGTGGCCTCTGCGAAACCCGCATCATCTCCGGCGTCTTCGGCTGCTTCTTCTGCGTTTTCTGCAGCGAAGCCTGCCGCTCCAGTTGCAAAAACGGCTCCTGCGGCTCCACCTCCCGAAGAAGAACCCGCGATTCAAATTGAAGGCAACAGCAGCCTTTACGGTGAGGCTTCCAGCTCGGTCGTTGTGACGGAGAAGGTAGCCGGGCTTGAAATGACTAGCATGGCGAATGTCCAGGTGCCTGTCGAAAGCGAAGTTGCCGAAAAGGAAACTGAAGAGGGTGAACTG
>JAFWRL010000149.1 GCA_017520105.1 Fibrobacter sp. | reverse complement strand
CGGCACCATCGTTGCGACCCACGCCGAACGCAAGAAGCTCTTCGAAGCCGCCGGTAAGCGCATCGTGGAACTCTGCCATCAGTATTACGACTTGAACGACGACAGCATCCTCCCACGTAGCATCGCCACGAAGGATGCCTTCGAAAACGCTATGCGCTTAGACATCGCCATGGGCGGTTCTTCCAACACCGTGCTTCACTTGCTCGCCGTGGCCCAGGAAGCAGGCGTGGACTTCACCATGAAGGACATCGACCGCCTCTCCCGCAACACGCCGTGCATCTGCAAGGTCGCCCCGACCGTCCACAACATCCACGTGGAAAACGTGAACCGCGCCGGTGGCATCATGGGCATTCTCGGTGAACTCGACCGTATGGGCCTCCTCCACAAGGATGCAAAGACCGTGCACGCGAAGACCATGGGCGAAGCCCTCGAAGTGAACGACCTCAAGCGCAACCCGACCGAAGAAGCCAAGCAGCGCTACCTCGCAGGCCCGGGCCGCAAGTACAACCTGGTCGCCTTCTCGCAGAACTTCATGTACCCGGACCACGACCTCGACCGCGCCACGGGCGCTATCCGCGATGGCGAACACGCCTACACCAAGGACGGCGGCCTCGCTGTTCTGTACGGTAACCTCGCCGTAGATGGCTGCATCGTGAAGACCGCCGGCGTCGATGAATCCATCTTCAAGTTCACCGGCCCCGCCGTGGTGTTCGAAAGCCAGGAAGATGCCGTGAAGGGCATTCTCGACCCGAACGTGGTGAAGGCTGGCGACGTGGTCGTTATCCGCTACGAAGGCCCGAAGGGTGGCCCCGGCATGCAGGAAATGCTCTACCCGACCTCTTACCTCAAGAGCCGTCACCTCGGCAAGTCCTGCGCCCTCCTCACCGACGGACGCTTCTCCGGCGGTACGAGCGGCCTTTCCATCGGTCACGCTTCTCCGGAAGCCGCCAACAAGGGTAACATCGGCCTCGTACATACGGGCGACGTCATCGAAATCGACATCCCGAACCGCAGCATCAACGTGCAGCTCACCGACGACGAACTCGCCGCACGCCGCAAGGAAATGGAAGCCCGCGGCGCCAAGGCATGGCAGCCGGAACACCGCGACCGCGTTGTCAGCAAGGCCTTGCAGGCATACGCAGCCATGGCATCGTCTGCTGATAAAGGAGCTGTTAGAGACTTGTCTCTCATTGGTGTGAAATAAACCCGTGAGCCGTAGGCGACTCGTATTAACGAGTCGTCGAAGGCGAGAGCGAGGCGAGGTCGTAGGTTCTTATTTGCGATAGAGCCGAGCGGTCATCATAGGGTGCCGTGCGCGATTTGAGCCTTATCGGTGTGAAGTAAAGAAGGGAGATTCCGGCTCGGAGGCCGGAATGACAATGCCCGCCGGAGCCTGTGCTGAGTACAGTCGAAGTAAGCGGGCACCTCCTTTTTACATACAAAAAACGGCACCCGCAGGTGCCGTTTTTTATTCCATATAAACGTATAAACAAATTTTAGACAACAGTCAGAATATCAGAGAATCCCGTCACCTCGAAAATTTCCTTGATTTCTGCGCAGGCGTTCTTGATAATCATTTTACCTTGCTTGTTCATAATCTTCTGTGCGGCAAGCAACACGCGCAATCCCGCCGAAGAAATGTACGTCAGCTTGGCAAAATTAAATTCCAAGTTGGTAACTCCCGCCAATTTGCCTTGAATTTCAGATTCAAGCAAAGGAGCAGTCATCGTATCCAAACGTCCCTCTAAAGCAAGTGACATATTAGAAGCATCCACATTTTTTTCTATTTTCATTCTAAGCCTCGTTTTTTATTTGTTCTTAAAATCTAAAATAAGTTAAGCAAGTTTTTTAACTACAGTCAAGACGTTCTTGCGTCCATCACGTTTATACTCAACGCCGTCCATGATTTTTTTCACCAGATAAATGCCTAGTCCACCAATCGGCCGGTCCTCGGCCGCGAGAGTCACGTCCGGGTCCGATTTCTCCAACGGGTCGTACTCGACACCCTCGTCAATAAAGGTAAGCTTCGCAGTCAGCACGTCCTCGTTCACGTTAAGGATTAGCTTCAAATTATCCGATCCAGAATAACGAACAACATTGCTGAACAGTTCATCAATCGCAACTCCAATCTGCATGATTGCTTTCGGAGAAGGATTGAGCGGTTCCAAGGAATTCTCAACAAATTCCGTGAGAGTCCTGACATTTTCAAACTTTGAATCTACGACGATTTCTTTAACCCAATTTTGCATATTCCCAGCCAATAATTTCGCAATTCATATAATAATTATACATTTATATCATTCTATCTGCTCATATTTTTTTGAAAACATTTCTCAAAACAAGTCGAAAAACAAACAATTCTATATTTTGCTTGTATGATCAACACAACCCTATGCTACATCGAGCAAAACGGCAAATACCTGCTCCTCCACCGCGTCAAAAAAAAGAACGACATCAACAAGGACAAGTGGATTGGCATCGGAGGCAAGTTCGAAGAATGGGAATCCCCTGAAGACTGTATCCGCCGCGAAGCCCTTGAAGAAACAGGACTTACGCTAATCCGCCCCAAGTACCGCGGTATCGTCACGTTCATCAGCGACGGCATGAACGAAACCGAGTTCATGCACCTCTTTACGGCGACCGAGTTCCAAGGTTCGCTCAAAGACTGCGACGAGGGCGTTCTTGAATGGGTAGATAAACAAAAAGTCCGTGAACTGCCACACTGGGATGGCGATTTGATATTCCTCGCGCTTCTCGAACGTGGTGAGCCCTTCTTTTCACTGAAACTGACATACAAGGGGAACGTGCTTACCGAGTCATTGCTCAACGAAAATCGGGTAACTTTGAACCAGTTTCTATAAAAATCCCGATTATCCACGATGATTTTTTTCGTAAAAAAAACGGTCGGGGACTTACCAAACCGGGAAAAATAAAGCATATTTATAATACTCCAAACCAACCCCAGACTCGGCAAAGCTAGTGATCCTCACGCATTGCCGAGTCGCTTTTTTTTAAGAATTAGTCATTGGTCAATGGTTGTTGGTCATTTGTTATCGCTCAACCCCTCCCTACAATCTACTAATCTCTCCTCTCTCGTCTGTAGCGAGCTTGCGAGCTTTCTTTCATCTAAAAGCTACCACTTAGCAAGGGCGTTCGAGACAATCAAATCTTGGAGTTTCTCAATCGCACGCGTCTGACCATGGCGGTCCTCGGTCTCATTAGCTTGTACGTCATAGACGACATCTGCCGAGAGTGACTTGCTTTCGTAGATAATTCGCTCTTTTACGTTGTCATAAAACTTGACTTCGACGCGGATTGTGACGCGGTACGTTTCTACGTCGCTGTTGCTGTTGTAGTTCTCGGGCTTGTTCGTGTAGCTGAGCAACGTTATATAAAAATCGGCACTGGCTTCGTCATTCACGAGGCGCACGCCACCCGCATTGCGCTTGAACATATCGACAACGGCTGTATGAATGTTGTTTGCAAGCACCGGGTCAAGAGTCTTATCTTCGACTTCGTGGATATTGACCGTCTTGATGTGGCTCGGGAGCGTACTGGCGGTAAAGCTGTAGCAGCCGGACAAGATGCCCGCCACAAAGGCAACAGCAACAAGCCAAAGCACACGAGAGATAAACCTACGAAAAAGCATGGTGTAAATTTAAAAACAAATGTGCAAGGCGAATGACGAAATAAAAAAAAGCACTCCCCGAAGAGAGTGCCTTTAAAAAGAGAGGTTTTTAAAGTATGAATTCCGTTAAATCTTAGAGCGAGGTCTTGAACGTCCTAGAGCCGACCTTCACGATGTACACGCCCTTGGCACCCGTATAGACCTTCTGCGCACTTCCGAGAGCGCGGGTGGAGCTAACGACGTTGCCGAGGCTGTTGAACACGGTGATGGACTTGCCCTGAGCATTGGCGACTACGATGTAGTTGTCAGAGGACTTATATACAGAAACAAAGCGCAAGCTCGGATCCATGGGCAGGGCTTGCGTGCCTGACGAACTCACACCAAAATGGTGACCGGCTGAAGAAGACCCGGCTGTAACGCTGGAAGACGAACGATGACTTCTACTGGAAGAAGACACAGCCGGACCAATCTGGCCACCGCTGCTGGAGGACTTCGCGGCATCCGCCGAAGAAGTCGGTGCACTCGCTGAAGATTCAGCGCTGGCAGAGGATTCAGGCTTGCTGGCGCCAATAGGACCATCCAAGTCATAACCCTTCACGAAATTCCAGATATCGGAAACATCTGCCTTGGAAGGGCTATGCTGACGGCCCTCGAGTTTCAGGTGCTTCACGTAGATGCCGTTTTCGCACGGACCCCAAGTGTAAAGCGTAGCCTTGTTCTCGCTGTTCGGATGATTGTTCTCGACTTCCGCCTGAGACGGGCACTTGAACTGGTTGCGGTAATTTTTCAAGTTATTTTCAAGACCATCATAGCCCACCACGTTGTCGCTGGTTCCATGAGTATGGAAAATAGGAACCGGACGCTGAGCCGTGCCTGCACCCATCATCAGGTAGCCGGAGCAGGGGGCAATGGCCGCAATCTTGTCGGCAATCTTACCCATGGCATGGTAAGAAAGCATACCACCCATGGAGAAACCCGACATGTACACGCGCTTGGTGTTAATCTTGTAGTCCTTGGCCAACTGGTCGATAATCTGCGTAATCCATTTGGTATCCTGGTCACCGCTGATATCCCAGGTACTGTAACCCGTTGCGCCCTTGGGATAGGCTACAACAAAGCCCGCCGTATCGGCGACAGATTCCCAGTGGGTATTGGACTGCTGGTAACTGGGGTCCTGGTCCATACCATGGAAAGACATGAGCAACGGACTATTGTCTGCAAGATTGGACGGAGCATAGACATAGACTTCTCTGCCCGAAACAGATATCTTTTTGTAGTCGTTGATGGATTTTCCGCCACCGCCGCCGCCCCATTGAGCGAAAGAGAAAGATGTGGCAACTAACAATAATAAAGGAAGTTTCATTTTTGTACTCCTCGTTTTCCTTTGTTTATTTGCCCAATGTTCTCTTCTAACCTTAACCGTAAATCTATATTCAAAAAAAACGGAACAACATGTCCCGATTAAATAACGATGTAAAGACAAACAACAGTTACATTAAGTAATGTTTTTTTAAGTTATCAGTTGATAGAACTTAGAGCTTAGCGGGGCTATCCTGAACAGCGTTAGTCATTGGTCGATGGTCATTGGTTTTCATTACATTTTTTACTGCCTACTTCCTACTTCCTACTTCCTACTTTTCTATCTTTTCCCGCGTAAAATTTTCAACCGAGGCATAAAATGCTTGACATCAAGAAAATCCGCGAAAATCCGGAATATTATATTGCTGAAACCGAAAAGAAATATACGACCGTAAGCCTTCGTGACGTGCTCGCCGTCGATAACGAACGCCGCCCGCTCCTCACCGAAGTCGAACGCCTCAAGAGCGAACGCAACGCCCAGTCCAAGCGCATTGGCGAACTCAAGAAAAAGGGCGAAAACGCTGACGAAGCCCAAGCCGCCACACGCGAACTCGGCAACAAGATTGACGAACTCGACAAGAAGCTCAAGGAACTCGACTACAAGCAGACCGAAATGCTCATGCACGTTCCGAACATCGCCCCGCGTTCTCCGGAAGGCAAGGACAGTTCGGACAACGTTGTCGAAAAAGACGGCCCGATTCCGTTTGACTACTACGTGAAGAACGATGACTTCGCCCGCGTGGATCACAAGACTCTCGGCGAACGTCTCGGCATTTTTGACTTTGAACGCGGCGCCAAGATTTCCGGTTCCGGCTTCCCGGTTTACCGCGGTCTCGGTTCCCGCCTCGAACGCGCCCTCATCCAGTTCTTCCTCGACGAACACATGAAGGCCGGCTTCGAAGAATTCACTCCGCCGTACCTCGTTACCCGCAACACCATGCGCGGCACGGGTCAGCTCCCGAAGTTCGAAGAAGACATGTACCGCTGCGACAAGGACGACGACCTGTTCCTCATCCCGACGGCAGAAGTCCCACTCACAAACCTCTATGCCGGCGAAGTGATTCCGGAATCCGAACTTCCGAAGCGCATTTGCGCCTACTCCGCTTGCTTCCGCCGTGAAGCTGGTAGCTACGGCAAGGACACCCGCGGTCTTCTCCGTTTGCACCAGTTCAACAAGGTCGAAATGGTTTACTTCGCTCATCCGGAACACAGCTACGAAGACCATGAAGAACTCACCCGCTTCGGCGAAAAGCTCCTTGAAAAGCTCGGCCTCCCCTACCACCGCCTCGCACTCTGCAAGGGCGACCTCGGTTTCGGTGCAGCCAAGTGCTACGACCTCGAAGTCTATGCTCCGGTCGAAAAGAAATGGCTCGAAGTCAGCTCCTGCTCGAACTTCGAAGACTACCAGGCACGCCGCGCCAACATCAAGACGAAGATTGGCGGCAAGAACGTCTATGTTCATACGCTGAACGGCTCTGGCCTTGCCACTCCGCGCGTGATGGTCGGCATCTGCGACAACTACCAGCAGAAAGACGGCTCGCTCAAGATTCCTGAAGTGCTGCGTCCGTACATGGGTGGTCTTGAGTTTATTAAACCGAAGAAGTAATCACGTCAATATCATCCCGCACTCTGCGTCAATGTCATCCCGGACTCTGTTCCGGGATCACCAAAAACTTTCAGCAAGTCCTCATGGGCTTGCTTTTTTCATTGCCTCCGAACTGTCACCCCGGCCATCGTGCCGGGGTCGCCATATTCCTACAATTTTTCCAATTTATCGTACACGTCATACAGCCTCTGCACCCCGTTCTCCAGTCCGTAATAATGCTTCACATACGGCACCAAAAGCGCAAAAAACAGCACATCCAGCAACATCACAGGGATTTCAGGCATTACAACCACAAAAAGAATCCCGCCTACGGTCAATAGCGCAAACAAAATCATCACAAGTTCGTGAACCAGGCGTTCATGCTGAAAAAAGCCGATATGCGTCCGCACCGACAGCAATTGCTCTGCCGAGAGCGGCTTCCCCAGCGCAACTATTTCCAAAAGTTCGTTTTCGTAATCCTTCAACTTCTTCAGCATACCCTAAATATAAAGATTTTTCTGACTAATACTTAAATTTTCCGCTTGTTAAAAAAAATTTTTTTCAAAAAAATTAAGCCATTGCAAAATAGAATGTTATTTTAAAGACATGGAGGAGCTTCAATTTACATCTCTACCGGCAATGTTCTTCGCGAACTGTGACCGTTCCGATTTTAAAGGATGGCATCACCGTAAAGACGGCGATTGGAAACTCTATTCAAAAAAGACACTCAAGGACAACACAAAAGCCTTTGCACTTGCGTTAAACGCACTCGGATTAAAAGAAAAAGAAAGCGTCGGGATTATCGCACCAAGTTCGCCGAACTGGCTTATCGCCGACATGGCCATCCAGCTGAATCACGCTTATGTCGTTCCGCTTTTCCCGAACATTTCGTCCGAAAATTTCACATACCAAAGCAGCGATGCCAACATCAAGATTCTCGTCATCAATTCCATCGAAGACTTGGACCTTCCGCTCCTCGACACATTGTCCATTTTCAACAAAATCATTTGCATCGACAACGAATCGTTTCTACCATCAAACGGAATTTATTGGGATGACTTTATTAAAAATGGATACGAGATTCTAGCCGACAAAGAACAAGCTAAATGGATTGACAAGCAACTAGAATCGATTCAATCCGACGATATTTTCAGCATCATCTATACCAGCGGCTCCACGGGGCTACCCAAAGGCGTTGAACTTACCCATCGGAACATGTTAATACAAATTCAGAATCTGCTTCCGATGTTCCGCTTCAACAGCAAAAAAGATTCGAGTCTTTCGATTCTCCCGGTAGCGCATGTTCTCGAACGCATGGCTGTCTATTTCTACATTTTCAGCGGAATCCCGATAGATTTCGGAGACAATCCCCAAAATCTATCGCACATGCTGCGCGAAGTTCGCCCCACAATCATGATTGTCGTCCCCCGCATTCTCGAGCGACTCTACGAAAGCATGACGACATCTGCCGACCGAGCCAAAGGACTCAAGCGGATACTCATCAAGCATGCCATCAAGATTGCCAAAATAAAAGACCCGAACAAGCCTCGGTGCCTTATACACAGATTGCTCAACCTTTTCGTCTATAAAAAAATGCGCGATGCAGTCGGTGGCAACTTTCGCATGATTATTTCGGGCAGCAGCGCATTAAACAAGTCCATTTTGCGTTTTTTGCTAAACATCGGGCTCCCCGTTTTCGAAGGCTACGGCATGACGGAATGTTCACCGGTCGTTTCAGCAAATTGCGAACAAGATATCAAAATCGGTTCCATCGGCAAGGCTCTTGCCCATCTCGAAGTCAAAACAGGCGAATGTAACGAAATCATGGTTCGCGGCGAAAGCGTTTTCAAAGGCTACCACAACCGCCCCGATTTGAACGCGCAGGCATTTACCGCAGACGGTTTTTACCGTACAGGCGACCAAGGCTATTTTGACGAAGATGGTTATCTGTACTTCACCGGCCGCATCAAGGAACTCCTAAAAACGAGTACCGGAAAATACGTGAGTCCAAACCCCATCGAACTTGAAATCATACGCCATCCACTGATAGAACAGGCCTTAGTCATCGCGAACGACCATAAATTTGTTTCAGCAATCATTTGGCTAAACCCTGTAGGCGCACGCCGAATGCTCAAACCGCAAAACGAAAACTATTCTATCCAGAATGCGCTGGAATCGCCTCTCATCCGCGCTTCTATCCAGCGCCATATCGAGCTCATCAATAAGAAACTAAATCATTGGGAACAAATTCGCAAATGGACTTTAGTCGGCGACGAACTCACCATTGAATCCGGACTTTTGACGCCCACATTAAAAATTCGGCGCACCGTTGCAGAAAAGCGATACGCCGAACAAATTGAAAAGATGTATCAACAGTAGGAAGTTAGAAGTAGGAAGTCGGAAGTTGAATAATCCTGCGAAGCAGCCTAACCAAAACTTCCTACCGTCTACTGCCTACTTCCTACTAAAAGTGGATCACGCGGACCTTGATGACCTTGTCGAGCTTGGAGAGCTTTTCGATGATGGAGTCATCGACCTTGCTTTCGACGTCAACGAGGTTGTAGCCGATCTTGCCGTTGCTCTTGTTAGAGAAGCTGGCGATGTTCACGCCTTCGGCGCCGAACACCTTCGTGATTTCGGAAATCATGTTCGGAACGTCCTGGTTGATGACCACGACGCGGCTCTTGACGCCTGCGTGCGGGTGATCGACGAGGGCCGGGAAGTTCACGGAATTGCGGACGCAACCGAATTCGATGTAGTCCTTCAGTTGTTCGACGGCCATCACGGCGCAGTTTTCTTCGGCTTCTTCGGTGGATGCACCAAGGTGCGGGAAGCAGGTCACCTTGTCGTTCTTGATGAGGTCTGCAGTCGGGAAGTCGCAGAGGTAACCCTGGAGGGAACCCGAAGCGAGCATTTCGTTGACCGGATCCATTTCGACAATGCCACCGCGAGCAAAGTTCATG
>JAFWRL010000148.1 GCA_017520105.1 Fibrobacter sp. | reverse complement strand
TGACGCTGCCCGTACTCCGTGGCGCATGGCATGGGCTTATTACTGGTATGGCGATACGAAGGCTCAGGCTTTCAACAAGAAAGTTGTGGATTGGCTTATCCCGACTACCCGCACTGCTAGTGGCGTGAATTCTGGTTATGCTTATTCTGGTGGAAAGTACGTCGCGGATGAGAGCGATATTCGTAACTTCGTGTCCTCTACGTTCTCCGGGGGTCTCGGCCTTGCAACATCTTCTTTCGATACGGAACAGGCCAAGGACTATTTGAACACCGTCTATAAGGTTCTTACTGAACAAAAGAGCTGCGCAAGGCCTGATAAGTGCGGTGAAGGTGACAACCCGGGTGAAAAGTACTACCCGGCAACCTTGAACATGCTCTACCTCCTCCTCGTGACGGGTAACATGCCGAACCTCTATAATACTACTGGTTTCACCAAGTTCACACCGGATCCGACCAAGGCTCCGTCCATTAAGCTTGGCGATGGTGAACAGCAGGAATTTGGTGATACGACTGTTGCTATTTCTGGTCTCTGGAACTGGGGCGCATACCACGACAAGCTCGGCA
The DNA here is from genome assembly GCA_017520105.1 of Fibrobacter sp. Next base: position 4,632 of record JAFWRL010000148.1, on the reverse strand, counting down.
TTGGCACGAAGATGCTTCCGGATTCTGGTTCTTCTCCGATTTTCAAGATGGAAGATGGTTCTTACATTGTCCATGCTTCTATGGAAATTGGCCCGGAACCGGAATGGACCGAAGAAAAGGCTAAGGCCGGTCTTCTCAAGTATCCGTCTGCCGGTATCGCAGTCACGTTCAAGAAGGACGAATGCAAGAAGGACAATAGCTGCGGCGTTGACTTCAAGGCTCTCGGTGTCAAGTATATTCGCGTGACTGCAAAGTCCAAGGGACCTATCCGCATGGCTATCCTCAATACCATTACGGATGAAAACGAAAAGAAGAAAGTCGAAAATGCAGGTGCCGGTTCTGAACCGGGTGTATATGTTGACAATACCGACGATTATAAGGAAGTTCTCTACGATATGACCCCGTCTGATTACGGCTTCAAGGGTACCGGCACTAAGGACGGTGCAATTGACATTCTTGACTGGGTTAGCAGGAATAATGCTCCGGAAGGTGCTCAGATTCTCCAGAAGATCAAGGGCCTCAAGTGGGAAGTCAAGGATGCTAAGGGTGGTATCGGTGAAATTTCCATCAAGGCTGTTGAATTCCTCGATGACAGCAAGCAGGTGATTGACTACGTCAAGATCACTGGCTTGAAGATTGTAGAAAAGGATCCGTTTGAATCTATCTACAAGGTTTCTATGATGCCTGGCTTCAGCGTCCGTGCAAACGGCATGCAGGTCCAGATCAACGGCATCAAGGCCGGTAGCGCATTCGGCGTTTACAACATGCTGGGCAAGGTGATTTCTTCTGGCATCGCTCTTAGCGACAACATGACCGTCAACGTTCCGACGACTGGTTCTTACATCGTTCGCGTTGGTTCTGAAATGAGCCGCGTCAACGTGAAGTAATCTATTCTAAATTTGAATTCCGGAAAGCCGAGGCGAAAGCCCCGGCTTTTTTCGTGGTTAAGCAAAATTAAAGGACTTGCCGTTCGCTTTTATAGGCTGTTTTGATTAGCTTTTTGCCTTCTTCTGAAGCGAGGTATTCCACCAGCTGGTGCAATTGCGGTTTTTGATTATCTGCATCGTAGTACATGCAAATGTCGAAACGCAGAGGATAGTCTTTTGAGGTGGGCGAGGCTCCGTCGATGGTGATGCAACGCGTCTGGACGGAAGCGTACATTCGGGCGTAGTACGACCAAAAAATGTTTCCGATGCTATCGGAATTGTCACCGATAATATTGACGAGATCCGGCATGGTTTCGATATCGCTTTGCGGTAAATTTGCCGGTTCACATTCTGTAATGCCGAGGTTAAACGCATTGCGGCTGACGTTCTTTTCGGCGGATAGCTGGTAATTTTGAATGACTCGGTCTTTGCCCCCGACTTCTTGCCAGTTCTGAATTTCGCCTAAGTAGATTGATTTGAGTTGAGATAAATTAAGGTTGATAACAGGATTGCTTCTGTTTACTAGGACGGCTAGGGGGTCCTGGAAAATCGGTACGCATTGTAGCCGATTGACTTTTTGTTGGAGTTGTTCTAAATCTTTTTTGCTGGCCAGTGATATGTACATGTCAATCCGGCCTTCCGCTAAGTCTGAAAATCCTTTGCGATTGAAAGTCTTGTCTAGACTTTTTCTTTCGGTAAAACATTGCGGATCGAATATATTTTGGCATATCCCTGCCATTGCAGGGTAAAATGCGGAAGCGGAGCTGATTTTCAGCTCTGGATTTGTTATTCGAAACGAGGTCTCGAATTTGCGGAGAATGTTATCTTTGCGAAAGGGAACAAATTTTATCGTGGGGACTACTAACAAATTTTCTTGATTCATGGCCCCAAAATATAAAATTTATTTCGCGACTTTCTTTGTGACGGTCGGGAGGCCTTTTGCTTCGGCGCGGATGACGTATATGCCTTTGGGATAACTTTCGGGCACCGTAAAATCGCGGATTGTTCCGAGGCAGTTGCCGTTCAAGTCAAACAACGTGAACTTTGTATAGACAGCGTTGTTTATCACGTTGCCCAATTGAATTTTCGGGAGGGCCGTTGTGGTGTCGGTTGTGGAATCTGTTGGGGGCGTTGCAGTGGTGTCTTTGGGGTGCGTCGTGGAATCGCTCGGCGTATCGCTTGCGTTTGGCTTACGCACGGTGAGACTTTTTGACATGAACTCGATGATGTAGCTGCCATCCCTTTCGGGGGAAATCTTTTGTCCGTCTTGTTCGACGACCGCGTTTTCGCTGACTTTTTTAGTGTCGATGCTCACGCGGAGCGGGATGCTTTTGGGCATGTGTTCGTTCGGGATTTTCCAGCTGACGGTGTAGCCGTTGTCGGTATCGGTGGCTTCGGCTTTATCTACGATGAAGTGGGCGCGGTAGTAGGCGCCGATGGTGCCGAAGGGGGCTATCCAGAGTTTGTTTTCGATAGCGTGCTGGAACAACTTTTTGATGTCAGCGGGATTGATGGCGTAGTCGTCGCCTTGGTCGTCGGTGACACCGTGATTCAAGACCACAAGCCATGTGCCGCCCTTGATTTGAACGTCCCACGGATTGGCTCCTTCGAAATTTCCGATGAATGCCGCAGTGTCTAGCGACGAAAGCAGCTCGTTGACGCTTGCGCCGGAGCGGGTCCAGATTTTAGCCTTGATGCTCAGCCAGTCGGGTTCCACGTCCCATTCGTTACGGCCATGCCATCCGCAGTCGCGGTTGATGAAATGTCGCGTGTCGATAACGCTTTTGACTTTGTCGTTGTTTTCGCAGAACGGAGTTGCCAAAGATGTGACGTTGATGTTGGCTCCGTTGTCGGCAAGCATTTTTTCGATGTTGTCTGCGAATGTGACGATTTCTTTTTTCAGTTCGTCATTGCTGCCGACTCCGGTCAAATGCGCATGCGTATCTGTGTGGTTGCCAATTTCGTTTCCGGAGCTAGCAAGTGCTGCGAATCCGGCGGCGTTCTGCTTGAGTCCGTTCCCCATGTTCGTCAAGAAGAACGTGACATGGATATCCTTCATCTCGTCGAGGATGGGTTTTAAGTTCTGTACCTGGTTTTCAAGTGCATCGTCAAAGGTGAAACTGACGGCACCGACATGGCCGTTCCACGGAATCGTTTTGATAGGTGCTGCCATGCTGAATCCTGCAAGCCCGAAGGCGATAGTGCATGCCGTTGTGGCTTTTATATTTGAAAATAATTTGCTGTTCATAATCCACGTCCAAACAACTTTTCTATAAAGATAATAAAGAATAGTGGGGGTGTGAGGTCGCGACCTCCGGTCGCTTTGAGGTGTGGGCACGGGGCTTACGCCCCTCTGAGGTGTGAGGGTAATGTAATAGGAAATGCTAGTGGTTAGTGATTAGTGGTTAGTAAGCAGTAGGCAGTAGGACAAATACGCAAGGCGAGAGAAGCGGCGGAGCTCGTACCGACATTTCCGTGCCTAGTATTTGGTAAATGAGCGTAGCGAATTTACAAGTAGGCGGTGAAATGCAATTGGTAACGTATCTGTGGTAAGAACTGTCCCGAAGCAGTCTTCTTCAAAGCGAAGCGTGCCCATCGCCCAGAGCGAAGCAACCTCATAGCGAGTTCACGAGCGACCCCATACCCAGCAGTTCTATCTACAGATCCCAAACTCCTTCAACCTATAACCAATTACCTACAGTGGGTGTGAAATGAAGAATGAATATGCAAAAAATCTCGGAGGATTGTCTCCGAGATTTTGTTTGTAAACGAGCTCAGCGAGCTTAAAATTACATGGCTTCGAGCTTCTTGCCCTTGGTTTCGTTGACGAGCTTGGCCACGAATACAAAGCTTATGGCCGCGAAGGCCGTGTAAATCAAGTAAGTCGGGCCGATGCCAATGCCGTGTTCGCCGACGAGAACGGGGAACGACCAGCTGACTAAGAAGTTTGCTCCCCACTGGGCAAGTCCGCAAACGGAGATGGCCACGGCACGGATGCGGTTGTTGAACATTTCGCCGAGCATCACCCACATGACCGGGCCCCAAGTTGCAGCGAAGAAGGCCACGTAGAAGTTTGCTGCGAGGAGGGCGAAAATGCCATTAGAATGCCCAAGGTTGCCGCTTGCGTCGGAGCCGAAGAGGAAACAACAGGCGAGAATTCCTAGCGTAACGGCCATACCCGCAGAACCGATGAGCAAAAGCGGCTTGCGCCCAATCTTGTCAATCAGGAGAATCGCGGCGATGGTCATGGTCAAGTTGATGGCGCTGGAAATCACGCTGGTAAGGAACGCATCGCTTTCGCCAAAGCCCACACTCTGCCAAAGCATGGATCCGTAATAGAAGATGACGTTGATGCCCACGAGCTGCTGGAGAATGGCAAGGCCGAGACCCGCCCACACGATTGGAGCGATGCGTTTCTTGCCTGCAATTGTTTCGAGAAGGTCGGAAAGCTTCGTCGGCTTGTTGCTCTTGAAGGATTCCTGGATTTCAATCGCTTTTTCTTTGATGCCGACACTTGCAATCAACGAGAGAACCTTCTCGGCTTCTTCCATGCGGCCTTTGCTGACGAGGTAACGCGGAGATTCTGGGAGCTGCCAAGCGGCGATACCGTAAATGAGTGCCGGGATAGCTTCGACCCAGAACATCACTTTCCATGAATGGATGCCCATAATCATATTGCTTGCGGAACCCGAAATGCGGACGATGA
>JAFWRL010000147.1 GCA_017520105.1 Fibrobacter sp. | reverse complement strand
CGAAGAACCGGTGCGGTTTATCTTTAGCCATTCTGCCCTGAAAGAAGGCTGGGACAATCAGAACGTTTTCCAGATTTGCACGCTCAAGAGCAGCGCTTCTGAAGTCCGCAAGCGGCAGGAAGTGGGCCGCGGCTTGCGTTTGTGCGTGAACCAGAACGGCGAACGCATGGACGAGAGCGTCTTGGGCGGCGATGTACATTCGGTGAATGTGTTGACGGTTATCGCGAACGAGAGTTACGAGGATTTTGCGAAGGCATTGCAGACCGAAATGGCCGAAACGATTGGTAGCCGCCCGGTCAAGGTGACGATAGACCTGTTCAAGGGAAAGTCGTTTACATCGGAGTCTGGCGAAAAGTTGTTCGTAACGGATGACTTTGCGCAAACGGTTTACGATGCTTTGCTGGAATGCGGCTACGTGAAGAAGGGTGCATTGACGGATAAGTATCGCACGGACAAGGCTGTGGGTGCACTATGCCTTTGCGAAGAAGTTGCTCCTTATTCCGCAAGCATTTGTGGCGTTCTTGATACGCTTTACGATGCCGATGCGATTAAGCCCGAAGATGCCCGCAAGAACAATGTGGAACTGCACTTGAACAAGAGCAAGTACAATTCCAAGGAGTTCAAGGAACTCTGGCAGAAGATTAACGCGAAGTCCGCTTACGTGGTGGATTTCGAGACGGATGAACTTGTCCGTAAGTCAGTCGATGCGCTGAATGCGAACTTGCGCGTAACGAAGATTTTCTTCAGAGTGTCGCAGGGCTCTCTGGATAAAATCAAGTCCAAGGAACAACTGGAAGCAGGCAATGCCTTCAAGATGGAAACTACGGAGTCTAGGGCCGCCGTCGCCACCGCAAATTCCAGCGTCAAGTACGACTTGATTGGAAAGATTGTCGAAGATACGGGACTTACCCGCAAGACGGTCGGCGAAATTCTAAGCAAAATCCAGAAGGCCGTCTTTGACCAGTTCCAAGAAAACCCCGAAGAGTTTATCATCAAGGCGAGCCGCTTAATCAACGAACAGAAGGCGACCGTCATCATTGAGCATATCACGTATAACAAGCTGGAATCCAGTTACGAGACGAGCATCTTTACAGACAACACGATGAAGGGGCGCCTCGGTATGAATGCGTGCGAAACGCACCAGCATTTGTACGACCACCTGATTTATGATTCCAGTAACGAACGCGACTTCGCGCAGAAACTGGAAACGAGTAAGGAAGTCTCGCTCTATATCAAGTTGCCCAAGGGATTCTTTATCAATACGCCTGTCGGCAAGTATAATCCCGACTGGGCAATTGCCTTTCATGAGGGCGAAGTCAAGCACGTGTATTTTGTTGCCGAAACCAAGGGCTCAATGAGCACTATGGAACTCCGCGAAATCGAATCTGCCAAAATCAAGTGCGCCCGCAAACATTTCGCCGCCATCTCCAGCGACTCCGTCACCTACGACGTGGTGGATTCTTACGAACGATTGCTGGATTTGGTAAAGTAGATAATCATTATATTTAATGCCTGTTATGAAACTTTCAGTCGTTTTGTGGGCCACTCTAGCTTTTCTCCTTTCCGCTTGTTCCGAATCGTTTACAGATTCGCGTGATGGGCTGTCTTATGGTATCATAAAAATCGGCGAGCAGACATGGATGGCGGAGAATCTGAATTATGCAACGGAAGGGAGCGCTTGTCCTGATGGCGATACCCGCAACTGCAAGCGGCTGGGGCGACTCTATTCGTGGGCGGAGGCGAAAACGGTTTGTCCGGAGGGTTGGCGCTTGCCGACGAAAGAGGATTTCGAAAAACTTATTGCGGAGATGTTCAAGGATGGCGTGGCGTCGTCCAAGAGTGATGCTGGTGCGGCTTTGAAGGCTAAAGACGGTTGGTTCAAGAAAGGGAACGGCTCGGATGCTTTGGGCTTCAAGGCGCTTCCGGCGGGTTATCGTAGTGCCGTTTCGAAAGCGGATGATGGTGCAGTTACTGGTGGCAAGTTCGACGGTATCGGTGGTTATGCATACTTTTGGAGTGCAACGGAAGATGATGAGTTTCCGGAGTCGCTGGCATACTATTTGCTCTTGTCGTTCAGTAACGATGCGGCGAGCTTGAATGCGTTTGCGAAAGAAGATTATCGATCCGTGAGATGCGTGTTACACCAGTAACAGTTCAGCTTGCGGCCTTTTTTGAGGTGACTTTTTACGGCCACGTCTTTGAAGTAGAACGGTTTCTGCGGATTTGATTAGATGTATTTACTTTATTCAAAGAGTGTGTAGTTTCAGGCGCGGTTTCAGGCATGGTCTCAGGCGCTACCCGTTACAGACTTGGTTTAATAAAAAAAGGCTCTCTCGCGAGAGCCCTTAAATTTTTCCGAACTTCGGTTAGTTGTCCGTCAGGTGCGTCGGCATCAAGAGGAACGAGAAGTTCATGTTGTCGCCCACCGGCTCGATGATGCAGGCGCCAAGCGGGTTGTTCATCTTCATGATGACTTCTTCGCTCTTGCACATGCTGAGGATTTCGGCGAGGAACTGGCCGTTGAAACCAATGCAGAAGCTACCTTCGCCGTTGTGCGTGATGGCAAGTGCTTCGCGGGAATCGCCGCCGACATCCGGGTCCGTGGCACTGAGTTCGAGGATGTTGCTGTCGAACTGCAAACGGATCTTGCGTGTGCGGGCGTTGGCCATCGAAATCACGCTGCGGATCTTGTTCTGGAATTCCGTGGTGTTCGCCTGTGCGGTGCGTTCGAACTGCTGCGGAATCACGGAGCGGTAGCTCGGATACGGTCCTTCGTACAGCTTGGAGATAACTTGGATGGAACCCGTGTTAAAGAGAATGTGTGTCGAGGAGGTGCGGACTTCAACGGTGGAGTCACCCTTGGCCATGTGCAAAATCTGCTGTAAAGCCTTGTGCGGGATGATGACGCCGTTCGAAAGTTCTGCGCCTTCCTGGTCGATGGACGCACGGCCGAGACGGTGACCGTCGGTGGCGACCATGGAAACCTTGCCGTCCTTCGCTTCGAGGAACACGCCGTTCAAGCTCAGGCGGGTGGAATCGGTAGAGGTTGCGAACAATGTCTTTTCGGCGAGGAATGCGAGTTCGCTCGAGGCGATGTTCAGCGTTTCGCCATTTTCGATTTCCGGGAACGGCGGGAAGTCGTTGGCGTCGAAGCCGATGATACTTGCCTTACCGCGTTCGCTCCACTGGATCTTGACCAGATAGTCCTGTGCGTCAAAAGTGATGTTCGTGATGCTCGGGTCCACGAGGCTTTTCACTTGGTCGAACAACTTGCGTGCGTTAACGACGACTGCACCATCCCGTTCGCCCTGCACTTCCACCTTGACCCTGATACCGAGGTCCAAGTCGGTTGCGCTCACTTCGAGGAAGTTCCCTTCCAAGCGGAGCGAAAAGTTGTTTAAAATTTGGATGGTGGATTTGTTCGGAACGGCGCTAATTGCCGCTTGCAGGGCGTCCTGCAAAACATTCTTTTGAATAGTGAACTTCATGGATTAAGCACCTCTTTGGATGAGCATTGTTCCTACGAAAAAGACAACGACGATGATTGCGAGGAGCACGATAACTCGTTTATCCAGCGCATTTGTTTTTTTTGGGACGAATTTTTTTGCATTTTGCTTAGCTCTTCTGCGATCGCTGCGACTCATAGAAAAATCTCCATTGTTTTATGTTGAAAAATCTACTATTTTAGAGACTGGTCGAGAAACTAATATGAACGAAAAAACTCTAAATAAGCTTAAAAATACAGCAAAGGACTGTGCGTCCAACGTTTTGTCCCGTGTCGAATTGTCGATGGTGCAGTCCAAGCTCAAGGCCAAGTTCCAGTTCCTTGGTCAACGAGTTTACGAAGCGATTCAAGAAGGCCGCCTGGAGACCATTAAGGATGACCCTTTTACAGTCGAAGCGGTGGGTGCCATCTTCGAAATTAAGAAACAAGTTGCAGAACTCGAACAGAAATTAAGTAAAAAAGACTGAAGGTCCTAGTGAAAAAACTTGAGGTTCACATTTATCCGAACAAGGATTCCAGAGGACGTGATGTGACGTTCTCTGTGCGGAAGGCTATTATTTACCTTGTTATAGGTATCTGCGCCATTTTGGGCTTTGTCTTGTTCTCGCCGATGCAGATTGTAGAAAACTTGTCGAACGGCAACCTGATAGACGTTTATCACCAAAACTCTGTCATCAAGAAGGAAATCAAGAAAATCCGCACTGTTGTTGATACGACAATTTTGAAAATTGAAGAAACGCGCGTTGTCCGTGATAGCTCCATGAAACTGGGCGGGCTTGGTTTTGCAATCGAAGGGACTTCGGTTGAAGATGATGCTTCTCCGCGAAAGAATTTGTATGAAATGAAATCGACATTCCGCAAAACGCTCAATAAGCTAGAAGCCGATTCCGCCCTTGCAGCTCGTGTTCCGGTGCTCCATCCGCTTAGAAACCATCACGATATCAAGAGCCGTTTCGAGATGGTGTTCGATGCATTTACGGACCAGGAACTCCCGCATAGGGGTATTGATTTCTTGGCTGCCGATGGGGATACCGTTTATGCGCCTGGAGCGGGGACTGTTGTCGAGGTCCGCAAACACCGCGGTTTTGGACTGACAATGAAGATTGAACATTTGGAGCATGTGAAAACGTTCTATGCGCATTTGGGCCAAACACTTTTGGATAAAGGCGACAAGGTTCGTCGCGGCGATCCGATTGCGGTTATTGGTAAGAGCGGACTTCAGTCGAGCCTTGGCTTGCATTACGAAATTCGCGTGAACGGAGTACCCGTCAACCCCGAGGATTATTTTATTACTAAGTGAGTTTTGAGTTCCAAGTTACTAGAGTAATGTGTCATCCTGAGTCCCGGAACAAGTCCGGGATAAACAAAGTCGAAGGATCCATTGCAATTCACTAGTAACTACTTCCTACCAACTACTTCCTACTTCTAACTTCCTACTAAATCATGAAATCACCTTTTGAACAAAATATTATCGCCATGGTGTGGGACTGCGACAAGACCCTCATCAGTTCGTACATGCAGGAACCGCTTTTTAGGCACTTCGATGTCGATGGGAAAAAATTTTGGCAAGAGGTGAATGGGCTCAAGGCATATTATGGCAAGCAGGGAATCTCCGTAAATTCCGATACGAGCTACTTGAACCACATTTTGACATACGTGAAATCAGGGCTTTTCAAGGGCCTTAACAACGCTTTGCTCCGCGAGTTTGGCAAGGAACTGAAATTTTATCCGGGACTTCCGCAATTTTTCGGCGAAGTGAAGTCGCTTATCAACGATGACGAAAAGTACAAGGCGTTCGATATTCGCTTGGAACATTATGTTGTGAGTACCGGTTTTGCCGAGACGATTCGCGGGAGTGCAATCGCTCCGTTTGTCGATGGTATTTACGGCTGCGAATTTATCGAATCGCCTGCGCAGCCTGGCTATTTGGAAAGCTTTGAATCCGGCGACGTTCCTTCTGCAGCCGCGGGCATTTCAAACGCCGCAACTCCCACTGCATCTGAAATTTCGCAAATCGCATCTGCGCTCGACAACACTTCCAAGACGCGCTACCTCTTTGAAATCAACAAGGGCAGCAACAAGTATCCCGAAACGATTGACGTCAATTCTTCAATCGCCCGCGAGAGCCGCCGCGTGCCTTTCGAAAACATGGTCTATATCGCCGACGGCCCGAGTGATGTGCCGGCGTTCAGCATCCTCAATTACAATGGCGGCAGCACGTTTGCCGTTTATCCCAAGGGCGACGTGAAAGCGTTCCGCCAAGTCGATGCGTTGCGTCGTGACAATCGCGTGCAGATGTTCGGTGAAGCCGATTACGAAACGGCAAGCCAGTCGTGGCTTTGGCTTACCGAAAAAGTCCGCGCCATCGCGGATTCCATCGTCGAACGCAAGCAGGCCGCTATCCGCAACAGCGCTGGCGCTCCGCCCACGCATTTGAGCTGATTTTTCGCTGTTACCCCAGCCAGCCGATTTGTTCAATGGCCAAGCACAAAAGAACCATGAGCAAAGTCATTTTCAAATAGCTTTTTTCTTTGCTTTTAACAACTTTGATAACGTATAGTGATGACAAAATAAGGATTGAAAGCGATATAATCCGCGATAGCGATGCACTGGGTGTCACGAAAAAGCCTGGATAAATTCCTTCGAAAAATCCCAAAAGGGATTTGATCCAGAAAAAACTTGCAATGCTTAAACCTATTGAGGCTTCTTTTTTATAGCAGCGTACTATGATAAAGCATCCGACAAGGCAGAAATATGATGCCGTTGTTATTGAATACGAAATACTGTGCTCAGGGTAATATACAAGTGCCCCTTTTTGCATAAAGTAGCCACCTTTTGTATTGACAAAAACCCAGTTTCCGAAAAGAAGTACGAATAGAAACCAGTTGAATAATGTAGAGGCGGGGGTATGACGTTGAGGAGGAGGTGGAGATGGTGGCGCATTTTTATACTTTTCATCAACTAAATGTGCAAACAAGCGCGCTTCGGCTAATTCTTCTTCAGACAACTTTCTTTTGCAATTAGAAGAATGAGGCTCGATGTAGAATCTATCGGATTTTGTCTCTTCCGTTATGTTTTCTTTGACTTGAGTATCGTTGACTGGAGGTAGTTCAATTTTTTCTTGCGGATTCTCTTTTTTCTTTTCGACGTAAACGATTTTTTCGGGTTCGTTCTTGATGAGATTGTTGTAATAGTTGCGGACGTTTTCGGAATTGTCGATTTCTTCTAATTCCTGAATTCTTTTGTTTACAATATTGATGCGCTCAGGCGATGGGTCATGTTTGATGATATCTAAAACTTCATACAGTTCGTCTAGGGGGAGTGCTTGTATTTGCTCCTCGTAGGCTTTTAGATAATTTTTGTCTTTGAGATTGACTTCGGTAAGCATATCCATGAAATTACAAATGTTCCAGCCAGCCGATTTGTTCGATTGCAATAGTAATCAATAGCAATGGCCATGCACTATCGTAAAAACGTCCTTTGCATTTGGGCTTGAATACGTTGTACATGAATACTAGCGAAAGCGTAGCGACGATGCATGCTATAAATCTCGAAAGGAAGGTTCCAGGCGTTATGAAAAATCCAGGATAACTTCCAACAATCAAACCCAATGCCCCTTTAGATAAGCATAGTCCGGTGATGCCTAAATCTAAAGCCCTCTGTTTCTGTTGTAAGTAACCCCAAAAATACGCCAAGAGAAAACCGATGACAAAGCTGACGTAAGGCGTGTATAATAATACCTCTGGAATAGGTGCTTTATATGGTAATCTTTTATGGCGCTCTAAGAATTGACCGTATTTATGGAAGTAAAAAAATTGCAAGGTGATATAATAGCTTCCAAAGAGGGTGCAAAATGGCCAATAAACAAAGGTGTCCTTAAGACGTTTTCGTTTTTTCTCGATTTCCTTTTTCTTTTGCTCAATCGGCTCAAGCTTGTCCATCCGTTCGATGATGATATCCATGCGCTCGTCGGACTCTGCTTTTTCGGCAGCGTCCAGCTCGTCATAAAGTTCATCTAGCGTCATCTTGCGAATACGCTTCTTGAACGCTTCCAGAGATTCTTCGGTTTGATTTTTGGCACATTTTTTCATCGCAGATTAATTTAATTAGTCGTTAGTTATTAGTCAATAGTTATTCTCTAAGTTCTGCAAACTAAAATTTCTCTCGTCTGTAGCCCAAAGGGCGTTCTCTCGCCTCTCGTCTAACTCCGCTGGATCCTTCACTACGTTCAGGATGACGAAAGCGTTGACGTCATTCCTCTTCGTGGCATGACGGCATCAGCTCGGCAATAAGAATGAGTGAACTCATTTTGCTGCTCTCGCCTCGCTCGTCCAACTCCCAATTGTACTTTCGCTACGCTCATTTATCAAATTTTCGCACATTTCTCTTACAATTCCCCCACTTTCCCCTTCCTACTTCCTACTTCCTACTTCCTACTTATCTATATTTATGGTCCCCAGGCTTTGCGATGCAGGCGGGCGGTACTTTCCGTCAAGAAACACCGGGAGCTCGGATGCGATCCATACTTTTGGACCGGTCTTGGGGATATCTATCAAGTTTTGCTTTACCCTTTAGGAGTTTTAATGGCAAATAAGTGTAAGCGCGGAATCTTGATTAGTAAAACACCGTACGAAAAGCGCATCGCCATCATGGAAGATGGTGAACTTGCGGAATTGGTTGTTGAAGGTGTTTCCTCTAATCGAGTTCTGGGCAATATTTATAAGGGTGTCGTTCAGAAGGTGCTCCCCGCACTCAAGGCGGCATTCATTGACATTGGTCTTGAGAAGGCTGGCTTTTTGCATCAGGAAGACGCCATGGACCGCAACGAACTGTTGCGCCGCGAATATGGTGACGATGATGACGAAGGCGATGCCTCTAAGGAAATTTCGATTGACGAAATTCTCCAGGAAGGCCAAGAAATCATGGTGCAGGTGGTCAAGGAACCGATTAGCACCAAGGGTGCCCGTTTGACGACACACTTGAGTTTTGCTGGCCGTTTCCTGGTCTGCATGCCCGGTACAAATTTCGTCGGCGTCTCGAAGCGCGAACGCGATCCGGTCAAGCGCCGCGAGTTCAAGAAGGTCGTCCGCCGTCTCAAGGGCCGCGACGTGGGCTACATCGTCCGCACCAACGGCCTCAACGAATCCGAATTCGAAATCAACAAGCAGATGCGCGAGCTCGAAAGCAAGTGGGAACAGACGAAGTACAACTTCGAAACCATGCCGCCCGAGACCTGCATCTACGAAGAATCCGATTCCATCGAACAGACGGTTCGCGAATACTTCGGCGACAACACGGACTACGTGTATATCGACAACCGCGACGAGTACTTCGCCCTTCGCGAATACTTGAAGGTTCTCTCTCCGGATAAGCTCGACAAGGTCAAGCTCTGGAGCTCTAGCGAAAGCTTGTTCGAATACTTCAAGATCGAGAACGACTACGCCCGCTCCCTGCAGCGCCAGGTCCCGCTTCCGCGCGGTGGCAACCTCGTCATCGAGCAGACCGAAGCTCTCGTGTCCATCGACGTGAACACGGGCCCGAAGGTGCACGGCAAGGACCAGAGCAAGATTATTCTTGAAACGAACCTCGACGCTTGCCACGAAATCGCAAAGCAGTTGCGTCTCCGTGACGTAGGCGGCCTCATCATCATCGACTTCATCGACATGGAAACCGACGAAGACCGCGAAGCCGTCTATCAGGAATTCCGCAAGGCCATCCGTCGCGACAAGGCGCCGATTAGCCCCGCCCCGATCAGCCAGTTCGGCCTCATGGAAGTCACCCGCAAGCGCGTCCGTGTGAACCTGATGACCGAAAAGACCGAATGCTGCCCGGTGTGCAACGGCAGTGGCCGCATCGCTACGCTCGAATCGACGCTGGGAATGATTGACCGCTGGCTTGCCCGCGCCCATACCAAGGGCCGTCTCCGCGAAGTGACCCTCGTGGTCAGCGCCCAAGTTGTCGATGTCCTCTGCAAGGACTTGAACCGTATGTTCAATTATCTGGAATACAAGCATAACATCAAGATTTCCCTCGTGGAAGATGAATATGCCCACATCAACCAGTTCTGGATGTACGACAAGAGCAACAACGACATTACAGACTTGTACAACTTCGCATAAGTTGACGATTCCGTATTGAGTATAAAAGAATCCGCCGGCACCCCGCCGGCGGTTTTTGCTTTTGTGCGCATTTTTGCATATAAAAAAGCACCTGCATGCACAGGTGCCTTTTTAGAGAGAATTGCGAAACTCTAGTAATTTAAGTCGATTTCGAAGCCTTTCGTCCTGCCGTGGCGCACGCCCCAGAGGAAGTCCTGAGTGCGGTTCACTTTGACTTTCCACCCGACTTTTATCTTGTACATAAGTCTTGCGATGTAAACGCCCGTGCCTACCAATCTTCCATTATTGGATCTCATATTCCAGGCGAGGAAGAGCTTCCCGTTCTTTTCGTTGTCCAGGCAGTTTCCGTTGTAGAGTTCGTCTGTGCAGGAGAGCGTGCCCGAACTGCTGTTGACGAATACGCCGAGGCTTGAGTAGTAGTGGGTCTGGTATTCAAGGGTTGTCTTTTCGGAAAGCTTCTTTGTCACGTCTTCGATGATTGCGGTGTTTCCGTTCGCAATACCGATCAAGTCTTCTTTTGAGACGATTCCGCTACTGATAGCGTCCCTAATTTCGTTGATTTCGTCGTTAGAGAGTTCGAGTTCTCTCTTTATGTCACCATAGGACTTTGTCTCAATAAGATCCTTGATGTTCAAGCCCGTTCTTTCAACGCTCTTGTCGTTGATATTCTTGACGGCGGCCTTGAGTTCTGTGACTTCATCCTTGACGTAGTTCGAGATACTCATTTCGCCGAGGTAATGTCCTTGCACGCCGTATTCTTCAGCAACTTCCTTGGCTGTTTTTGGTTCAGGCGTCTGGTACAGCTTCGGAACAGTGGGCGTCGGGCTTTGGATGATTTCTAGCGACTCTTCCTTTTCGCCAATTGTTACGACCGGCGAACTGGTGATGACGACCTTCTGTTGTCCGGAAATACGGACATATTTGTTGTTTGCCGGAGTACTTCTGTGTAGGAGGTCCATGTGGATGCCCGGAATCATCTTGATGGAGTCACCCATGACGGGGATGTATGCTTCCTTGTCGTTGCGGGCACTTCTGAAAATCAATTTCCACTTGTTCTTCTTGTCTTTGGAGAGAATGTCCGGTACGACATCCTGCCTTTCGATGTTAGTTTGCTTGGGCCAGTATATGAAGTAGTTGGCGTCGGCTTCGTTTTCGCAGTCCAGACCTTCACTGAATGTAAGTGAAAGTACCGTAGAACCGTCATCGCTGTAAGAAATGGTTGCTGCTGTAATGACGGGGCCGATGGAGTCGGTGACTTCGCCGGTGATGCTGATGGTCGATTGCGAGCCGCCTTCCATGTATTTCCAGAATGGCGTAATTTTTCCGGTATAGACGTTTTCTGCGCCACCGGTAAACGGAACCGTACCGAATCCACCGTTGGTCGTAATCATCATGGTACTGTCGCGGTCATTGTGTTTAATGGTTCCGCCTGCGGCGGTGATTGCCGGGAACTTTTCACCGAATTCCAACTGGATGGAGTCCAAGTTGACATAGTTGTTGACCAGCGTGCTGCCATAAGGTTTGCTTAGTTTCGCAAAGACGCTGTCCCCGCGGCCATCGCCATCCCTGTCGAAAATGCAGGAGAACACCACTTGCGGCACTGGCGGTTCCATGAACGAAATGTGGCGCCATGCTGCCGTTTGCGTTTCGTCGCTGCTTCCGACGATGAGCGTTACGTCTTGGACTGGAGCCGTTGCCTTCACGTAGAAGGTGGCACGTCCGTTTTTCATCATCACGGTCGTAATGTGGTTGCCGTTTTCGTCGCAGGGGATGAACGCCGCGTTCGACGTATTGACATAGACCATGTCGTCGAATGTAGCCCAGTCTTCGGCGAATGCGATATTCACGGCGTAGCGCGTGTTGACCCACTTGCCGAGCGTATCGATAGTGCCATCGATTTCGTTGCCCATGAGCGTCCATTTGTTCCTGTCATCGACACGGGCGTAATTGATTGTGGGAGAGTCGTACTTGTCGATAGTGAAAGTGATTTCGTCGTACTGGGTTTCGTCTTTTTGCAGAGAGAAGCGCAACTGGTACGTTCCCGGCGGGAGCGTGCGCTTTTGTCTAATCTCTTCGGTATTGATGGTGAACCCGGTATAACCCGGCTTGATGGTGATGCCGCCGTACCAGACACCGACGCTATCCAGCGGGACGCCCTCGGAATAGGCGCCGCTTCCGATCAAGATGAAGTTCGAGGGGGCATCTACGGTATCTTTGGTGGTCGAGCCGGAGAAGTCGCAAGAAAGCGCCTGTTCACGGATAATCTGGTAAATCTTGTAATCGAGAATGCCGTTTGCCGAAAGATCCTGATAGAACAAGCTTGCTTCGGTCTTCAAGTCGATGGAAGTTCTCATCATGAAGTTCGAGGAGGAAATATGGCGTTCGGCATAGAAAATGTGGAACGGATAGTTTGCGCCTTCGACAAGATGTAGCGTGTCGAGGTCAACCGCTCCCGATACCTGGGCGTGCTGACCGCCGATATCCACGACGAGGCGGTTATTGATGAACACCCAGACGTCATCGTCGCCGAGGAACTCGAAGTATTGGCCGGGGACGTATTCGAACGTCGCCTGGATTTTCATCGTGAAGCCATAGTTGTGTCTCTTGCGGTTCGCGGTGATGTTGTCGTAGAACGGATTCGGAACAGTCTGTTCGGCATCGAGGTACTGGAAATCGTCCAGCAAGAAAAGACCGCCTTCGGGGCTGTTGTTGTCCTTCTTCCCGAGCCAGAGGCCGTCATCCTGAAGTTCCAATTCGATAGAGCGGCAGGTGGCGTTCGAGTATTCCTTGCCGTTGCTCTTGGCGATAATCTGTGGCAAGAACCAGCTTGCGATATGGGTCGTGAGCTTGCAGTTCTCGGGGAAATTCACTGCCGGTACGGGGACGCCGTTGGCACCGAGTGTTTCTTCCACCATGCCTTTCATGTAGCCGCGCCTTTGACTATCCGTGGCGTTGCTTCCGCCGCATCCGCCACTGCCGAAGTCGTTGCTTGTGGCGTACATCGGGTCGTTGAAGTAGAGGTCCTTGGCGCCGTTCCCGTAAGAAGTCGTAACCGTGGAATCGCGCCTGTTCGTTGTCGTCTTGATGTCTCCGTCGCCCTGTTCGCCATGGAGCCAGTCGAACATCATCACGGGGAGTTTCTTGACGGGGCAATCGCCGAGGATACCCGGGTATTTTTCATAGACTGTCGTCGCGATGCCGACTTCTTTACCGGCCTTGACCCATATGGTATCAGAATGCGCTGCAGCGCTGTCGAGCGAAAGTAAAATGTTTTGCGTTGCCGGGTTGATTCTAGTGTAATGGAGATCGCCCACGTAGTCGTATCCGATGGTCTGTTTGAAATAGACCTGGAGCGAACCGCTAGGCGGAGTAATTCTAGCTTCGAACCAACCACAATAGTTCTTTACGGTCGTCATTTTTGCGGAATCGCCGCCAGCGACATAGAGGATTGCGGAAGTATTCGTCCAGGGAGCGAAGAAACGTATGACTTTCCTGTTGGAATGGGTCGGGGTGGTAGTCCCTGGGCCGCCGGGAGTTGTCCCTGGGCCACCGGGGGTTGTTCCGGGGCCACCGGGATTGGTTTCTGGCGGTGCGATAACTTCGGCACTGTTGGTTACAGTTGTGCCGGTATTGGTAATGGTAATAACGAAGTTTTCCGAGACCGGTTCTGTACTAGCAAACGGAGATACAGAGCCAACGGAGTTCCTGGTGGAACAGGTGCGGTTTGTGTAGAAGGTCAATTTGGGGTTTTGGTCTGCTTCCATCGATGCGGAAACATAAAACGAACCGTCCCCGTAGCTTCTGAGCGATGTACAGCTTGATTGCCGCGTCCGCATTCCATCGGTCCAAGAAAGAACCACGTACAAGCTCGTCCCGCTATTGGCGGTTCTCTCGTTTTTGACAAGAATATTGTAATCCGCAGCTAAGGACGGAATAGCTGCACAAAATAGTAGAATTAGCAAATTTGAGAAGACGTTTTTTAACCGCATCCATGACTCCCTGAACACTGTTCACCCTTATTGAAAAATACATTCAAACTTGTGATAATTATCAATATTTTTTTTTTGAATTGTAAAATAAATTGCGAAGTCAGCAACACTTGAAGGTTGTTTCTATTGTTAGGGTGAAAAGTTCCATTTTTTAACGAAAGAAAACGCCCGAATACTGCAAAAAAGGCACCCGAAGGTGCCTTATGGAAAGATTCGATGGATTCGGGCTCGCTACTTCATGTCGAAGTCGATAATGGCGAGGTCCCCGTGACGGAATCCCCAGAGGAAGTCCTGCGTACGCTTGGTTATCCTCTTGCCGTTCACGATGAGGCGGATTTCGAGTCGGGCGATATAGACGCCGGTACCGGCGAGGCGGCCGTCCTTGGAACGCATGTTCCAGGCGAGGTACAGGTGGCCGTTGTTGCCGAGGCAGTTCACGGCGCCGTCCGTCTTGAAGATATCGTCGTTACAGGCGATTTGGCCTGCATCGCTGTTGACGAACTGGCCGAGGCTGGTGAAGTAGGTCGTCTTGTAGCTGAGCGCCGTCCTGTCGGCCATGGATTCTGCTATGGTCTTGACGTCCTCGGGCGTGCCGTGCATGTAATTATGCAGGTTGTCCTTGGTCAAGAGACCGTTATTGTAGGCGTTGATGATGACGTCGCTTACGCCGTACCTGTTCTTGGCATCCTTTGGAGTGATTTGGTTCCTATCCATCATCGTGATGACTGCTTCCAGCGAAATGGATGTGGACGGGCTTCCGTTCTTGACCGCTTCCTTGTCTTCGAGCATGGTGGATGTCTTTACGGTCTTGGAAATCTCGGTGATTTCGTTCTCGACAAGTTCGGACATGTTCATGTCGCCCAGGTAATGGCCCTGCGTGCCGTAGATTTCGCCGACCTGTGTTGCCGTGAGCGGCTTGTCGCTGGTGACGAGTATTGGGACGGTCGCGGAATCGCTGCGGACGATATCCTTGGTCTTTTCGAAGTTCGGGGACTCCTTGTCCATGGTAACGACTGGCGGGCTCGTGACGGTAATCCGCTGTTCGCCCGTGATACGTACCCACGGGTTCTTTTCGTGTGCGGTTAGACCGTTGAGATCAACTGCGATTCCCCCTTCCGAAGGAGGCTTGATGCGCACGGAATCGCCCACGATGGGGAGAACGTCGTTGATGGACTTCTTGGAGAATATGAGTTTCCATTTGTTGGCCGGCGTTGCCGATACGTAATCCGCCTCTTGGATGTCTGTGGTGACTCCATTGCCGCCGTAGCAACGGAAGGCGAACATGCTGGATGCTGCGTTCTTCGCATCAAGTCCTTCGCTGATGGTCAGGGTGAGCATGGTCTTGCCGTCATCGGTGTAGCCGATTTCTGCGGCCATGATGACAGGGCCAATTCCGTCACCGAGGAGTCCATCGACGGAGAATATGGAAACAGAGCGGTCTTGGGGGTTCGTATAAGTGTAATAGACGGTAATCTTTCCGTTATAGGGTTCTGTAGCGCCGCCTGTAGAAATGGCTGTTCCGAATCCATCGCCATCGGCGACAACCGTAATAACGCTTTCGCCGTCCCTGTATTTTACGTTGTTCAGTTCGTAGTGTGTCTGGAGGAACGTGAACTTGAGAGAATCCAAAGCGCTGTTGCCGCCAAGTGGCTTGGAGAATTTGATCCAGACGCTATCGCCGCGACCGTCGCCGTTACGGTCGTAGATGAACGCCGTCTCGATTTGCGGCACCGGAGGTTCTTCTATGGTGATGTTCGTCCACTTGATGCTCTTGTTCTTGGCCGCTGCGGTAGAGACTTCAATGTTTTCGTTTACGATGCCGCTGGTCGCCTTGACGTAGAACGTGTTCTTTCCTTCCATGAGTATGATTTCGCCATTCGGGAGCGGAGAGCCGAGAGAATCACACGGGATGAGTTTCGGGTTGGAACTCTTGACCGTTGCTGTAATTCCGCTGTAGCTCGAAGCCCATTCTTCCACGTAGGTGACATTGATGGGGTAGATTCTGCCTGCCCAAAGTTTTTCGTTCTTGTTCAAGTTAATTGGCAACGTTTCGCTGTTGAGGTCGCGACTTGTCTTGTTTCCAAGCGGTTTCCAGTACTTGTTCACGCAAAGCGTATCCTGCTTTACGACATCGGCAATGAAGCAATAGCTGGAGTCGATGATTTCTGCAAACGCGATGTTCGGAAGTTCTGTCGGCGGGATGGTGAAATACACATCCTTGTATTCTTTCGGGTTGTTCTTGAGCGAAATGCGCACGTAGTATGTTCCCGGCGGGAGCGATTGTGTGCGGGAAATCGTCGTGGTGTTGATAGTCAACATCGTGAAGTCGTTCGTAACAGCGATGCCGTTGTAGTATATGGTGTCCTGCTTGGCGAGGGCAACTCCAGTCAACGGGAGACTCTTTCCAAATAACGTAAAGTTAGACGGGCCCCGCTCTGTACGCTTGGTGTCCGAGTCCGACGAGAAGTCGCAAGCGAGTTTCTTTTCGCGGATGTTCTGCCACACCTCTTTCTTGATAAGCGTCGAATCTATCGAGTGGTCCGTGAGGAACATGCTGGATTCCACCTTCAGGTCGATGGACGTGCGCATCATGAAGTTCGACTGGGTACGCTTGCGTTCTGCGTAGAAAATGTGGAATGGGTATGTTTCGCCAGGCGTGAGTCCGAGGTCGTCCAAGTCCACTGACTTCTTGACCTTCCTGTGCTGTCCGCCGATATCTACGACGAGCTGATTGTTGATGAACACCCAGACGTCATCGTCGCCGTTGAATTCAAAGTATTGTCCCTTCACATAAACGAATTCTGCCTGGATTTTCATGGCGAACCCGTAGTTGTGGTATCCCGGGATGTCGTTCCCGCCGGTAATGGAGTCGTAGTGCGGGTTCTCGACAGTTCGGGCTTCATCGAGCCAGCGGAAATCATCCAGCAGGAAGAGTCCGCGTTCGGGGCTTTCGTCGTCCTTTTGCCCGAGCCAGAAACCGTCATCCGTGAGCGTGAGTTCGAGGTCGCGGCAGGTAACGTTGGTGTACGACTGGCCGTTCTTTTCGGCAACGACTTCGGGGAGGAACCAGTTGTTCAGGTGCGTAGAGTTCTTGCATCCGCTGGGGAAGTTCTTTGCCATCACGGGGACGCCGTTCGGGCCCAGTTGTTTTTCGACCATGCCGGTCATCGGGGAGCCTTCGCATCCGCCCTGACCGAAGTCTTCGCTAACTCCGGTGCCGAACATGGGAACGCCACGAGCGTCAAATCCCGTACGCCCGGCGCCTTTCTTGTGGTCGTAGAGCCCGTCTTTAGAACCGTCCGAGTTCATGGATCCGTCGTACCAGTCGAACATCATCACGGGGAGAATCTTGGGGAGGCATTCGCCAAGAACGCCTGGATAGTTCGTATGGATTTCGGGAGCTCCGTAGGGGTAGGCGACAATCCAGATGGTATCGCTTAGCGCAATGGCTGAATCAAGGCTGATGGGCTGGACCGTCGATTCATCTTCCGTGGATCCTTCGGCGCCAATATACGTCGTTCCTATCGTTTGCTTGAAGTATGCGTTTACACTGGTGATTTTCTTTGAAATACTGCTCTGGAACCAGCCGCAGTAAGGGGAACCTACAGAACTCATGTAACTTTCCGTATCGTTGTAGTACATGATGGCGTTCGTGTTGGTCCACGGGGTGAGGAACCGTATGTACGTTTTAGGCGTGGCTGCGAGATCGGGTCTCGTTTCGTAAATCGTTAACGTCCTGTCGTCGCTGATGACAATCCAAATTTCTTCGTAGGGATATTTGTATTTCCCGTCGGTTATAGAATTCTCCCTGTAGCCGGGAAACAGCTCTCCAAGGAGGGGCTTGTTGTTGGGACTCAAGTCCGTATGGCACGTGTTGCCGTTGCAGCCCAATCCGAATTGCAGGTGACGGACATCCTTTTTGCCATTGGCCAGGCGTTCGTCGGAGAACTCGATAGTAAACGTACCATCATCGCCTTTTTCAAGCGCTTTATACACGAAATTACTTTCGTTGTCGGCGTAGTACAGAACATTGCCGTCGTATATAATGTGTGCAACCGCCACCGTCTGTGCAAATGCACAGGCGCTTAAAATTGCCAAACACACTATCACCCTGTAAAAAAGTTCACTGATCCTCATCCGTGACTCCTAAGATTGCGTGACCCCTATCCCACAGTGCTTTACCCATACATAACCACTAAAAAGATAAAAATATTAAATCGTGGACATTTTTAACAGGGTTCTATCTGAGTGCTTTTTTTGACCTAAAAATATAACGTATTCAAATTCAGTGGATTATTTATGAAATTTTTCTTGGGAATGTGGACAATTCATAGCCTAAAATCCTACTTTTACACCTGTGAATTCAAAAACTGGAGAAAAAAATGAATCGTGTTTACCTAGTTGCCACGGCTGCCTCCAAGATGGAAGCCAAAGTCCAGGAAATTGTTGATGCCCTTGCCAAGGCCGGCCTCATCGCCTCCGTCTATAAGCCGCTCGAAGTTGTCAGCGCCGCCGATAGTGTGGAAGAAATCAAGGCGGGCAAGTCCGCCGTGCTCATGGAAAAGATTTGCGCCGATTTCCTCAAGCAGGATTTTGATGCTGTCGATGCCGTTGTCGTTGCTGGTGCAACGGGCATGAACGATGTCATTGCTCACAAGTATAATGACGACCTCGCCTCCGCCCTCGATGCAAAGGTTTTTGCCGATGGCGAAGATGCGGAACTCTTCTGCCCCAAGCGTTTGCTCCGTTGCGAAAAGTGCCTCGCCGCTGACCTTGCTGAACCGGCTGCCGAACGCCGCGTAAGCCAGGCCATGTTCCGCGCAAGCCTCCTCGCCAAGGCGTCCAAGAGCGTCAAGCGCATCGTGCTCCCGGAAGGCTCTGAACCGCGTACCGTGCAGGCCGCCTGCCTCGCCGTCGAACGCAACATCGCCGTGCCGGTCCTCATCGGCAAGAAAGAAGAAATCGAAGCCACCGCAAAGTCCGTGGGCGTCAAGCTCCCGGCTAACATCGAAATCATCGAACCGAGTGCCGAGCTTGCCGAAAAGTACGTGCCGACTCTCGTGGATCTCCGCAAGGCAAAAGGCATGACTCCGGAATCCGCACGTGTCGCTCTTTCGGACAACGTAATGCTTGCCACGATGATGCTCAAGTTTGGCGAAGTCGATGGCCTCGTTTCTGGCGCCATCCATTCCACGGCAGATACGCTCCGCCCGGCCCTCCAGATTATTCGCACCGCTCCGGGCGTCAAGTCCGTGAGCTCCGTGTTCTTCATGTGCATGAAGGACAAGACCTACATCTATGGCGACTGCGCTATCAACCTGAACCCGCTTGCCGAAGAACTTGCCGATATCGCTCTCCAGTGCGATGATACCGCAAAGGCCTTCGGTCTCCCGAGCCGCGTGGCGATGCTCTCTTACAGCACCATCAATTCGGGCAAGGGCCCGGACGCAGACCTCGTCGTGGCTGCAACTGCCGCCGCCAAGGCCGCCCGCCCCGAAATGCTCGTCGATGGCCCGCTCCAGTACGATGCAGCAACCGTCCCAAGCGTGGGTGCCCTCAAGGCCCCGAACAGCCCGGTCGCCGGCAAGGCTACCGTGTTCGTGTTCCCGGACCTCTCCGCCGGTAACATCGGCTACAAGGCTGTGCAGCGCAGTGCTCATGGCACAATCGCCATCGGCCCGATGCTCCAGGGCTTGGCCAAGCCGGTGAACGACCTCTCCCGCGGCGCCCTCGTCGAAGACATCGTCTATACGATTGCCCTCACCGCCGTGCAGGCGCAGAAATAAGTTGCTCACGGACAAGGCCGTCGCACCGTCATCCTGACCCTGGAGTGCACAGCACGATAGGGGAAGGATCCAGAGATTGTCATTCCGGCGGAGCCTGTTCTGAACGTGTTCTCTTTGACCACTTAGCACATTTGTGCTTATGTGGTCATGATCCGCGTATGGGGACGGGATGCTGGAATTGGTTATTCAGTAAAAAAAAACGGACTCATGTCCGTCTTTTTTTTGAGTAAACCCGATTTTTGTGGCGAGGTCAGTTATTCATCCCTATTCGTGCCGATGGCTATAAATTCAAAAACTTCATAATCATCGAATTTTTCATCTGATCGCGCTTGGAAACGGAATACAACTTTTGCTACATGCTTAGCCGCATCTTCTCCGGAAATAATATCGTGTTTTTTGTCTATATCTGGCTGTTTAAATTGACTCCAATTATAACATTGAGGTTCTTCACTTGATACCATCGCCACTGCAGGTAGGGCAAACCCTAGCTTTTGATTAAGAGAATCTCCAAGATCAAGTTGCAATGTAGGAACAATGCTACCGTGAAAAAGAAAACACAAACCATTCCAATTCGATATGTCTGCAGATAATAGAACACCATTTTTATCAAAGCCTGCTACATAAAACCCTAATTCAAAATACGGGTCACGAGAAAGATTCCCTTTATCAAATCTTACATTAGCAAAAAGAAATCCATTCCCAAAGTAATTTCTTTCAGGGGTCCAATTACCTTCATACCATAAAACTTCAGTTTTTCCACCTTCTATAGAATCCGTTTCAAAATAGAGTTCACCGGCATGTTCTCCAAATTGAGAGGAATCTTCCGCATAAGCATTTGTATGTACGTTCTTACTTCCTGTATATGGCCATAAATCACCAATGCCGCCAGTTCCAAATTTGGCGCACCCTCCCCATCCTCCGCTTACCTTGCATAGAACAACCTTTTCAGATGATGAACTCAAAGTTTTAATCGACGAACTCGATTCAACCATAGCCGAACTCGAAATTTCAACATCGGAACTGCTCGATAGGTTGTTCTTTGCAGTCACGGTATTCGGGTCTTCAGATGAACCGGCCACATTGTCGGAACAAGCTATTATCGCCAGCACAAACACCGCCATGAACGCCATATAAAGTTTCTGATTCATGTCACTCCTCCACTTTCGACTTGACTTTTTTAGACAAAGGGAAAAACTGTAAATTCAATCTGTAAACTTGGTCGAGTTTTCCGCATCTAGCCGCTATCGAAATGACTTTCTTGCGACATGCGTCCAATTCGCGTACGATTTCCTCGTAGCCTTCCCGGTTTACTCCTAACGTAACACCGGAAACGTTGCGTTCTTCGGGACTAAATTCATCAATGGACTGAATACCGAGCTGCCCCATTTCCCGGTGCATCATACGGATAGCAAGCGGCAACGCCTCCTTGGAACCCGTAACCGCCTTATCCGTCTGTTCATAGACGTTTTCGCCAGTCCGCTTTAGGAATCCGGCCTTTTCAAGGAATTTGAGCGACTTGCGAACTTCGGGAGCAGAAACCTTCTGACAGCATGTCTTGACAACCTCGCCCAAAGTCGCTCCCGGCATCATCGGCGCCAATTCACGAATGACCTGATTTTTCCAGCTTTCGTAATACTCGAACGCATCTTCATCTATTACGCGCACCTTGTTCGCTGCCGAAATGGCCACCATCTGGTCTAGATACGCTTTTTTAGAGCCATCCTTTTGGGCGTTTCCGAAATTCACCATCGCTTCGAAATACTCGATTTCGTAACCAACGAGACCCATGGCGACAGCAACGCGATTCATCGTCACGCGACTCAAGCTGCTTTTGCCGTCACACACAAGTTTCAAATACGAAGGCGAAGTAAACCCAGCCATCCTTGCAAACTCGCGCCAGGTAAAAGCGGAAATTCTCTTGCGCTCTTCGTAAAAGTCAGCCATGTAGGCTCGGTAATCGTTATATTCGACAATCGGTTTCATGCTGATAAATATATACTAAAAAAATAAAATGTCAATAAAAATGATACAAAAAATTCAAAATTAATAAATTTTTGCTAAATTAGTAAATACAAAATAGCCGTAAATGATACAAAAGAATCATTTACGGCTAAGCAACATTACTTCAGAAGGATGTTCACGCCACTGACTGTGCCGTTGTGCTCAATGGAAATCGCATAACGACCATCAGGAACGAGCAAACCGTCCCAAGAAATGGAGTTGATCCCAGCACGTCCATTCTTTTCAGTGAACGAGCGGACTACGTCTCCATTGGAATCGACAACAGACACGACAAACGCTCCTGCCGTTTCCAGCTTCACGCGAATCACGCTGCGGCTAAAAGAGGCGAGTTTCGCCGTGCCTTCTTTAGCCAGTATCCGATTGTCGTCTTCCGTCGCCGAAATCAGCGTTCCATCTACGTAAACGCCTTCGAAATTGCCGGAAACGGAAGTCTCCGTTTTTTCAACAACCTTGCCACCGTTGAGAACGGCAAGGAGCTTCTTTTCGGGCTGTTCCGCATCCGCAATATTATCCAGTTGCTTGACAGTAAGCTTCACACGGCGGACGGTTTCAGCAAGCGTATCTCCTTTGCTCACGTAAGTAAGCACGACGGGCTTGTTCTCGATACCACGCAAAGCATTCTTGACATCGCGAGACTTTTTTCCCTGAATGGAAACACCGTCAACAGCAACGATAACATCGCCCGCTTTGATTTTTGTCTCGGCAATGGGGGAATTCGGAATGACATCCTGAACTTCGGCACCGGACTTGGTCAACTTATAAACCATGCCGACGCCGCCAAAAGACTCGTCCGCAAAAGTTGACGTTGCAAAAAATGATGCGATAGCGATCAATTTAATAAACTTGTTCATATTCCAATCTCCTTTTGTTAAAATGCATACGAAACTTGCACCGCATCAGTCGGGTCGAAATCGACGCGATAAACCTTTGCAAATTGGTGGACAACGACATCACGAGCAAGGAATCGCCCATAGATAGTTTTCGTAACTTGCCCCAGAATAACTTTGGCTTTAGGTGCATAAATAGTTCCAGCCCACATTCCTTCGAGATAGAATTTTTGAGAAGAATGATGCGCCAACTTGAAGCCCTTGGCTACATTAATCCAATACTGAGTATTGCTTGTCGGTTCGCTGTTATAGGTATGCCAAATGATTTGCCCGTTTGTATGGAGGATTGTTCCCTTGCCGGGTTCTGCGAATCGAATTGTCGCATTTGCGTCAATTTGAAGAAGTTTATCCACAAACATTTCACCGGGTTCAATAATCAATGTTCCTCCAGATTGCACCTTGAGCGAACTAAATTTGTCGTCATCCTTCAAATGGTAAGTTTCTCCATTTTGGACAAGTTTTGTTTGATTTTGCGGGATGGAGGGCATGTCTGTGGAGTATGTATAGATGAAATTATTTTCCCAATAAGTCATCTTATGAAAATTAACTTCGCCTTGTATTGATGAGCCCTTTTGCATAGAAATGTATTCAGAAATACTGTTTTCAGAATTTATATGAGAGATATTTATATTTCCGTGAACCGTTGCGTTACTGCGTAAGAATGCCTTTTCACGTATATTTGGATAATACGCACTTTTCCCTCGATTACAATAATTGATGTTTCCTACGTGAGCTTGAACACCAATAGAAACTGGTGAATATGTAACATCATAATACGAAAAAATGTCTTCATCAGATGAATATATGTTACAATAAGAGTTGCTCTCCTCCTGCGTATCAAAACATTTTACATTGTCGTTGATTGCCACGTATTCTCTTCCAAAGATTGTATAATCTCCAGGGATATCCATATTATTAATATGAAAATCCGATAAGTCTTTGTGATGACCAATGTAAAGACCATCGTCCATTCCGTCTCCATCATCATCAGAATCTGATTCAGCAAATATATCATTTGCATTTTTATCGCCTTTATTTCGAATACCAACATAAGCCGTAAAAAGTGGATGTTTTCTTGATTTTCCATTAATACTAACATTTGGATATCCATCATATGGAGTATCCCTTTGGCCTTTGTCATCTGAATGGCCGCTCAAGCGTGTATAATTAAAAATTTCACGCTTATCCTCTATGCCATCATTATCGGTGTCGGGATTATGGGGGTCAGTATGGAATCTCTCTTCTTCTTCAAAATTTGTAATGCCATCGCCATCTGAATCGAAATGAATTCGATAATCCGACATTACGACATTGCCATATATTACATTTGGGATAAAATAAGAAACGATTGGAGTTGTGTAATTTAAAGATGTTGTGAGATATCCATTATTATTACCGTCAAAAGCGTAATAAAAAGCATAATTGTCTGCTGTTCCCACATAACCATAAATGACCATAGAATGACCAGGAGTATTTACGTAAATAGGCTTTCCCCCTCCCATATCAATAGCATTTTTTACGACTTCATAAGAAGGTGATCCCTCTGCATAATTCAAATCATCAACATTATTAAGGTTTAAAGCCCACATTAAAGTTTTGGGAACAGTGCCAATAGGTTTTCCAGTTTCGGGATCACTTTCTACTTCACCGCCTAAACCATATAAAGGTATAATATACGGATCATCTTTATGGAATTGAGCTTTATATACAATTTCATCTTGAGTCAAATCTCCTCCATATATATGGTTCATGAGTTCAATCGCAATAGCCCAACATCTAGTTTCTTCCATATCTTCTATTTTATTCGATTCAAGATTTGGTCTATCCCAAGAATAGTCACTGATGTGATCAAGATACCCAAGATTCAGCATTCTCGTATCGCGCCTACCCTTGATTATGGGGATGTTGAGCAGCTTGCGAGGACCCGTGATATTGCTGAGTTCAATTTTAAGGAAATTTTTTTGGGTAATATTTCTGCTGTTTCCAAAATAAGATATCAAATATTCATCTTCCCCAATCACAGTCCATGAATAATCTCCTGGAGTAAACGGCAATAAAATTGATGTGCTCGTTGTAGTCAAATTATAAATTTCGTTACCATTTTGGTCGAAAACGATAATTCTATACAAATCAATTCCATTCTCATAACGCCAGCTAAAAAGTACATTATTCTCTCCTGGAATGATTTTAACTGTATATCTGGGCGTTGTCTTAACTATAATCGGAAAAGAATTAGCCTTTGCCGGATTATCATTACTTGTAAAACTGAACCAATCGCCAGTATCCATGCCGGATTTTTTTGGTCTAAGACGGAAAAACGTATTCTTGATATAATCTGCATTATATTGTTGAACATGTGATTCGGCCGGAAAATACTCCAAAAAATCAGTCCACACGCCGGCATCAACGGCCGCCGCGGCGTGCAATCCAGGCCCACCCCACGCAACATACGAAGCCATGGATGAATCCTTTTTCAGGATAGCTTCGCCAATACTGTCCCAACCGAATACGGAATTGACCAATGTTTTTGAAGCTTCACCACAAGCGGCCTGATTTTGGCAAATTCGAAGAACTTCATTAACGGCAAGAGAATCGTTTCCTAGCGAAAAAACGGAGTCATTTGCGTTAACTAGCCGATAATCAGACAGCGCTACCGTAGATGCACCTACGTTCTTTATTTCCAGCCAGGCGCTATCTGAAAACTTGAGGCCCGATATTTTTAAGATACCTGGCTCAAGTACTGTTTGGGCATTTGGAGATTCGCCAAAAAGAACATTATCCCCCGAAAGCAATACTACCTTCGAATTTTCCATAAGCATAGAAGACGTCTTATAACTGTAATCTCGCGATTTATCACGACTTGACCAGTCGCTGTTGTGCAACGCTAGACTAAATCCGGCGATATCCGGGTAATACCCTGCAGGAACCGACGGAATATCCAGTTCAAAATAAGCAAGGGTGTCGTTTACATTATTCGTAGATAGCGTAGCATTAGGTATATAATACCCATCGACAACATAAGGCAACGAAGTCCTGTGAAAATAATAGCGAAGTTTTGCATTATTGATTGGAACGTTCGAATCATTATTGATTCTAAGCCGGATTCCAGTTGCTGATGGGTTGTTCTGCTGTTCGTCATAGAAATCTACGGATACAGCAAAAGAATGACTCGCCAAAGCCATGGCGAGTACCATGTAATTTAATTTTTTCATACTCAATCCCTTTTATTTGCAACAAATCGTTAAACAACATATTCGTTTAACAAATTTGTGATGCCTAGCGAATAATGTAATATAAGCGTATCAGGAAAGCAATAACAAAATAAAAAGGAAAATTGCA
This sequence comes from Fibrobacter sp., assembly GCA_017520105.1. The sequence goes on along the minus strand of JAFWRL010000147.1, from coordinate 13,462 downwards.
AATGTTGAAATTTGTACAAAAACGTTAATTTGATAAGTTTTTTTTTACAAAGTATTGTTTTTATTTCATGTTGATTTGTTTGAATTTCTTCCCGACGTTGACAATGTACGAACCTGCTGCCGGTACTTTCACGCGAGTTGCGGATTTGTTCAAGGTTCCCATAGAAACGACTAGACCTTTCATGTCTATGACGGCGTAACTTTTGACGTTGCTTGGACTGTCCGTTACAATTGCAAATTCAAGCGCGCCCGTTTTCATAATGCTGAAATTTGCACCCCCGATAGGAATGGTTCTGCGGTTTGCGATACCTTCTGAATCTTTGAGTGTAATTTCGATTGCTTTTTGGTCGGTCCCTATTTTGATGACAAGGTAATATATGCCATTGGGGAGACTTGCCTTCAAGAGATTTTCATTGATAGTTGGTGCATATGGTCGTTCAACGTTAATACCTCCATTGAATTGAATGGGGTTGGCTTCGAAATCTTCTATGCTAATGATTGTCTTGGTCGGGTCTTGTCCTGTCTTGTCAGTCGTGAAAAGATATTCAATCTTTTCAAGGATGTTGTTGCAACAGGGTTTACGGCTTGTCGTATCAAGGGTGAAATGTTCAAAAGCTGTACAGGTTTGATTTGGAACCCATACGGTGCGTGGATATTTTGAACTAATGAATATATTCGTTGTGATGCTCAGATTGCTTGAACCTGGATGCTTGTTACACGTATATATGTCGATTATGTAATCTTTGCCGATTTCTGCGTTCTGCAAGAATTTGTCTAAATCGACATTTCTCGGTTCAGAGCCATCGAAATCTATGGCTAGCTTGTTGTTGATAAATACCCAGGTGTAATCGCTTCCGCTAATGCTATAAGTTAGCCCTTTTTTATACTGGAAATTTGTGTGGGATTCTGTACAATAGAAATCATTGAATTTATCTTTTGGAATATCTTTTGAAATAGAGTCATTGCTGTATTTGCCGAATTTGTTTTTTTCCATGTTAATATAAAAGCAAGATGACTTATTGCTATCCGGTGTCGCTGCAAACATGCTGGCAAACGTTTCGTCGGCTTTGGCGCCAAAGCACGCTCTGCCTTTGTCGGTGAGCTTCATTTTCTTTGTTGTGGAGTCAAGCGTAGATTCGATCATTCCCGTAGTTATGTTTGTGCATGGCATTTCTTTGGTACTGTAAACAATTGAATATATATCATAACCGCAATATCCCCAAACCTCTGGACGTTTCATATACCAACCTTGATTTGAGGAGGGGAGCATTGCTGCTTGTTGGGCGTCGGCTACGAAATAAAGTGCCTCATCAAAACCGAATTCAGTCGAATATAATTCAAACAAGGCATCCAGTGGAATTGGCTCTGCGTTTCCGCTTTCTTCCCATGCTCCATTCATGCCGATGGCGTCTTGCATTGTCGGGTCATCGTCTCTGTGAATTACTACGCTTGACGGTAGCGGCTCGTCAACATAGCGCCTGTAATACCATCCGCAATTCAAGGTGTCTATTTCAAGTTTACGGGATTTCCCGTCTTCGTTTATCATCGGAGTGGAACTTTTCCACGTTGTGTTATTGGGTAAGAAGATGTAGAATTCATGGACGGTTTCCGCCCATGCAAATGATATGCCTAATGCAACGATAGCTGCGATGATGACTTTGAAAGTCTTCATTTATCCATCCTCCACTTCTCATCCTTGTAATATATATAAAAAAGTTAATAAAGGATAAAATAAGTGTTAGAAGTGAAAAACTGACCCCGGAACAGGTTACTTTTTCATTTTTGCGGCTCGCATCGCTTCGATTTCTTTTCGGATTTTTTCGCCGTCTTCCAAGTGTTTGGCTGATAATTTGTTCTTATGCTTGCGGTCGATGATTTTCCACAGTTCCTTGAGGTGCCAACGTGCACGCTTGTCTTCAAGTACGTAGTCTTCGCGGAAACCTTCGGCAAGCCCTTGCACAATCAGTTCCATCGCGTCGTCGTAACGTTTTTGGTCATAGCGCAAGTCGGCGAGGAAGTAGTAGTTGTAAATGTCCTTGCGGTTCTTTTCGAGCGCCATGGTCAGGTACTTGTCTGCAAGTTTTTCGTCTGGCCACGGGAGAATCAACGGCACGTACGGCAATACGAAATGTGCACGTCCGAGAATCTGCCAGTCTTCTGCCTTGGTGGCGACATCGCGGACTTTCCCGGCGACGCCTTCCTTGAGCGATGTGAATACGTTCCTTTCGGAACCCCACATCGAAAGCGTTGATGCATAAACGTGGGCGATTTCCCTGTTGTCGGGGAACTTCTCGTAGGCGCTTGCGCTTGCGTCCAACAGCGAATCGAGATGGAGTTGGCGTTTCTTTTCGTCGAACTGCACGAACCTGAAGCAAAAGTATAGCGTCTTGACGTAGCCTTCGGTTGCCGCTTCGAGGACGGTGGAATCTTCCATCGCCTTGCGGTAATTTTCCTTCATGATGGCGGCGTTCTTGGCATCGGCCTTGTCGCCGTTTGCGCGCAACGCTCTTGCCGCATAACAGGAATCTGCCAGCTGCAAATACTCATTTGCACTTGCGGAACTGATTGCAAGCAACAACGTAAGCGAGAATGCAAAAAGAATGTTGGACGTAATCTTCATGAAAACGTTTAAACTTTCCAGTTCTGGAGGAGTTTGTTCACCATGGCAATACGCGTCTTTTCTTCGTCGGTGCCGTGGAACGTCTTGAACAAGAGATTACGGTATTCCATCAAGGCGGTGCGGATTATGACTTTTTCTTCTTTTTTGAGCATAGTGATAAATTAGTTTAAAGATTACTTGCTGCGTTTGCCCTTGCCGGAGAAATAGTCCTGCTGGCGGGTGGCGCCGAGTACGGCGTGCCAGAGTGTTCCGTTGGGGTTAATCTTCTTGCGCTCGTTGACGGCGTATTCTATTGGCACGTGCGAGAATGCTCCGTTCATGCTGCCGACGACCATGTCTGTTTTTCCGGCCATGCCGGCGTGTACGGCGCTTTCGGCGAGCTGGAAGCAGAAAATGGCGTCGGTGCCCTTGGCAGGGATGCTCCTCACCATGTAGCTCGGGTCAAAATACTTGATGTTGATTTCTCTGCCGACCTTGTCGAAGTGTTCCTTGATTTTGCGCGTGAGGAATTCACCGATATCGTTTTTGAGGATGTTTCCGCTGGCGTCGCGGCGTTCTTCCTGGTCCTTGAAGAGTTCCTGTCCGGCGCCTTCGGCAACGGCAATTACTGCGTGCGTCTTTCCGCTGGCGTAGCGGCTTTCGAGCGCCTTGAAGAGTCCGCCCTCGCCTTCGAGTTCGAACGGGACTTCCGGCACGAGGCAGAAGTTCACGACCGTTGTCGCGAGCGATGCGTATGCGGCGATAAATCCGGAGTCGCGGCCCATGAGCTTCACGAGGCCAAGTCCGTTGTAGGCGCCGTTGGCTTCGATGTGCGCGCTCGTGATGACGTCTGTCGCACTGAGGACCGCTGTTTCGAAACCGAATGTGCGGTCGATGAGGTTCAAGTCGTTGTCGATGGTTTTCGGGATGCCGATGATGGAGATGGGCTGTTTCCTCTTCTTGACTTCTTCGGCGATGGCGTGGGCGCCGCGGAGCGTGCCGTCACCGCCGATGCAGAACAGCACGTTGATGTTCAGGCGCATGAGCGTATCGACCATGACAGATGGGTCCTGCATGCCGCGGGAACTGCCGAGAATGGTACCGCCGTCTTCCTGGATGGCATCGACGACATCCGGGTCCAGCACGATGGGGGAGTAACCGTAGTTCGGGTTCAGGCCGCGGTAGCCGTAGGGGATACCGAAGATGTTTTTTACGCCGTAGTCAAACCAGAGCACCTGTACGAGGCCCTTGATGACGTTGTTGAGGCCGGGGCAGAGTCCGCCGCAAGTTACGATGCCTGCGCGGGTCCAGGCCGGGTCGTGGAAAATGATTTCGCGCGGGCCTGCCGATTCGAGGGACGGAACCGGGATGCCTTTGGCGATGTATTCGGAAATGAGGTTGATGTCGGTCGTGAGGCTTATCTTGTCGTTTTCGGAAACGAACGGCACTCCGTTCATCGGGGACTTTAAAGTGCCCTTGCCGACAGTTTCGATGGAAAGATCATAATCCAATGGATTCTTGATGATATCGTCTTGAGTCATGCCACGCCTCTTTGAATATTAAAGTTCCGCACTGCGGACGGAACAAAAAAAATATAGTAAACAAGCAAAAAAACTCTTTTTTCTCTCGTCTCTCGTCTCTTATCTCTTACCTAAATCGACAAGGGCGGGAAGTGGATTTTCGTGCGCAGACCGGGATTTGCGTTTTCCAGTTCTATGCTCATGTTACATAAAGTGCACAATTTCTTTACCATCGAAAGCCCGATGCCTGTGCCGCTTGTCTGCCTTGTCATTTCGTTTTCGACTCTGTAGAATTCCTGGAACACCTTCTTCATTTCGGAAGGCGGGATGCCCGGGCCGTAGTCGCGGACGGCGAGGTACATGTCCGTATCCTTGATGCGGAGTTCCACGTTAATCATCTTGTAGTCCGCGTTCTTCGAGAACTTGAGCGAGTTATCGACGAGGTTCATCAGAATCTGCATGATGGCGTCGCGGTCAATCATGAGACTGATGTTGTCTGCGTCGGTATCCGAAGAAACCGTCAGTTCGAAGCCCTGCTTTTCGACGTTCTTGCTGTAGGTCGAGACGAAATCGTCCAGAACGCGCTTGGGCTTTTCCATGCGGAGCTGTACGTTCCAGCGGTTGCCATCAAGCTTCGAGAGGTTCAATACATTTTGGATGAGTCTGGAAAGACGGTCCGCTTCGCTTGCAATTTGTCCGTAATACTTCTGCTTCTTTTCTTCGTTCACGACCCAGGAGTTCTGCAGCAGCTCTGCGTACATCTTGATGGCGGTGAGCGGCGTCTTGAGTTCGTGGGTGATGGCAGAGACAAAATCCTGGCGCTTGGCGGCGAGCTTCATGCGGCTTTGCGTCACGTGATAGATGGAAATGAGGCCGATGGCGATGACCGTGAGCATCAAAAGACCGATGAACAGGACGAATTCTCCGCCGGGTGCCTTCTGCGTGGTGTACATCTTGAACGTGATGTCCGAAAGAGGCGCCTGCAGCGGTTCCGAGAGAAGTTCCGTCGTGATGTTGTTGCGTTCGCCGAATGCGACAAATGTTTGGTTCTTATGGATGAATGCGAGAACAAGGGGGTCTTGCTGAGCGCCTTTCGTGACGCCCTTGTACTTTTCGATTTCGTTCTTCACAAGGTTCGTGAGGTAGATGCGTGCGTCAACGATGAACCCTTGGATGAACACGTCTGCACCACGTCTTACGGTGCGGTGGAATATGATGTAGTTCGAATCGACGATGGCCTGGAAAAAGTCGATTTCCGCTTCCATGGAGTGCGTCGATTCCGTATTGATTAAACGGACGAGCAGTCCCGTGGTATCGAGTTTCGTGGATTCGACACCGAACGCAAAATCTCCGGTCTTGGTAATTTGTTCAACGCGTGACTTGCTAGTTTTCTTTTTCTTGTTCGAACCAGAAATATCGAGATCTTGTTTGTAAATCTGGTCGATGAGCTTGCTGTCGTTCTTGCGCGTCGAATCCAGACTTTTTTCGGCGCTGCTCGATGTCTGCGTCATTACGCTTGGCGAGGAAATGGCCGAGAATCCCGACGTATTGAGAATCTGGCTTATCTTGTTTCGAATTGCGAGACGTTTGTCCCTATCGACCATGGGAATGCTTTCAAGGACGCCATCCGGGAGAACTGGCGTGCTCAAGTTGCCGGATGGGTCAAGCTGGAAGTGCCCGACGAGGCCCACGTAATGGCTGCGGAGCGGAAAATCCGCCAGTTCGGACATCGTGATTTCTTCGCCGCCGAATACTGGCACCGAGCGGATGAAACGATAGTCTGCGTATGAACGCCTGTCTTCGATGGCCAAGTCCGACGTGATGTTCTTGTTCAGGTTCTGCAGCACAGAGAAGGCGTGTTCCTTGTAACCAAAGAGCGACGACGCTTGCAACTGCGCGTAGGAATGGCTTAAAAGCACGATTACGGGAATCGCAATAACGATAAAAATCGCCACAAAAATGAGACGATCTTTAGATGCAACGATCAGGCTCCGTAGAGCCTTGATCTTGCGTGAAAGATATGTAGATAGTTTATTTATACGGTCTTCTCGCATTCTGGAGCTGAACGCATCTGGTAGCCTTCACCGCGGAAAGTGACGAGGAGCTTCGGGTGCGCCGGATCGTCCTCGATTTTCTTGCGGAGCTTGGTGATGTGGATATCGACCGTACGCGTATCGACGGATTCTGCATTTTCGTAACCCCAGACCTTGCGGAGGAGTTCGGAACGCGGAATGGCGTGGTCGCGGTTGTTCCACAGGTATTCGAGAATTTCGATTTCCTTGCGGGTGAACGCAAGTTCTTCGGTACCGCGGACACCCGTGTATTCGCGGAAGTTCACGCGGAGGTTCCCAGCTACAAGCTTGCCTTCGTTTTCCATCGTCTGGCGGCTGCGGCGGAGCACTGCTTCGATTCGAGCGAGGAGCATCGGAACGGAGAACGGCTTCGGGATATAGTCGTCGGCGCCGAACTTGAGCCCGTTGATGATATCGTCATCGGAGTTCTTTGCAGAAAGGATGATGATAGGGAGGCTCTTGTCCTTTTCGCGAATCTTGTCGCAAACGGTAAAGCCGTCCATGCCCGGGAGCATCAAGTCCAGGAGTACGAGACCGTACTGTCCGGAGAGCGCTTCGGCAAGGCCGCTTTCGCCGTCAACAACATGCTTCACACGGTAACCGTTGAGTTCGCAGAGATCTACGAGCCCTTCGGCAATGGCAATTTCATCTTCAATGATGAGGATGTTCGTGCTGCTTGTATTTTGAGTCATTCTTGGATACCTACTCTCTTCTAACCAAATAATGTAATTACAGAATTAAAGGGCAAAACCGCCACCGAGTTCGAATGCGAAGTGACCGGCGTCGATATCGCTATCGTAGTCACCGCCGAAGTAGCACTTCACGTTTGCGTAAGCGGCAATCGGGATAATCGGGAGCTTGAAGCGGACACCGGCGAGCAAGTGGAAGCCGATGCTCTTGTTGAGGCCTTCGTCCTTGGCCACATCGACGACTTCGCTAGCGAGACGCTTGGCAAGTTCGTTTGCATTTGCCGGCATAGGTTCGTTGTTGCTTTTCGCTTTTTCTTCAACGTTCTTATAGACGTTGGTGACAAAACGGTTGTTCAGGACGAACGTGTTGAGGTGCATCGTGAGACCGCCACCGACATACGGACGAATCGGGAACAGCGGAAGGGAGAACGGCTTGGTGACGGAGATGTCGCCGTTCATGGCGATGTACTTCGGAGTTGCTTTGCCGAACGGGACGCCGGAAAGTTCAATATGCAGCGGGATTTCTTCGTCGCCATTCCAGAGGGAGGCGTTGTACGAGGCGAACTGGATGTTGAATGTCGCTTCGATATCGATGAACGGGAGAATGTCAATCCAAGCCTTGAAACCGAAACCCTGGATGAAATCGAAGTCGCCATGGCTCATGCTGAGCTGGTTGTTCGTGCCTTCGATGGGGGCCTTGTCTGCTTTCTTGAGGGTTGTACCGACGTTCGGGGTATAATGGAAGCCGATACCCGCAATGGCAAAAGCCTGAGTGGCAAGCAAGGCTGCCGCAGTGAAGATGATTTTAAATTTCATATTCTTGCTCCTAGGATTGTTTGCACTTGAAACTAATTAAATATTTGGCAAAAAGGTATTTACAATTCATAAAAAATCGCTTTTTCGCCTATTTGTGACGATGCTTACTTGACTGCCTGCACGAAGATGAACTTCTTTTCGCCTTTTTTCACGGCCACTTTGCCGTAATTGAACACTTTGACTGTGCCCCCGTTTTCGCTTTCCGCGGCGACGGTGACCTCATGCGAACCCGGTTCGACCGGAATTCTTGTCATCTGGATGGAGTTCGGCAAGAAAAGCCCGATGCGGAGGTCCGCTTTTTCCAACTGGCTCTGGGCGACGTCTGTACCGATGCTTGTGAAAAGGTTCAGTATGGAATTGTCGGACTTCATGGCCTTCTTTGCGGCCTGGGCGGCAATTGTGCGCAAGACGACGCGGATTGCGGTACGGGACATCGTTGCGGTAAAGTCGTCCTTGAGGTTCATTTCGAGTTCCTTGTCGAGCGCCATCACTTTTTCGGGGCGGATGCCGGACTGGTTATCGACGGACACGTTGAAATGGTGGACCTTGCTGTTGAACGAGAACGCCTCGGGAAGCGCAAAGCTGATGTGGAATGTTTCGCCGTTGCTTGCGCCAGCGACCGGCATGGCGTCAATCGTGGTGTTTTGCATTTGGCCGGTCTTTCCGTCTTTGTACGAGAGGCTCAGCAAGCCGCCGTTGACGTAGGTTCCGGAAAACCTCTGCTCGTTGAGAATCGGGCCGTGGCCGGCGTAACCCACGACGATGATTTCTTGCCCTTGGTCAAATACCGCTTTTGCCTTTGGCGTTTCCATGGCGCTGTCGAGACCGAGAACGTTGATGTCGTCTCCGCGTTCGGTGCGTCTCAGACTTTCGACGATGAACTGGCGCGCCTCTTTCGGGAGATTCAGGATGTTTTCTTGATAAGCCTTGACGGTCTTGATGTAGGCGATGGCGGCTTCGTCGGGCTCGCCGGACAATTCATAGACGATTGCCGTGAGGTAGCGCAGGAATCCGTTGTCGTTTGTCTTGTCGCTGTCCTTTTGGTAGAGGGCGGCCATGGCCTTTTGTGCGCGTTTCACTTCGACCATGGCTCCGTCGATGTCTTTCTGCGCAAGGTAGTTCATGATTTGCAATTCGTGGAGTACGAGCACCTCGAATGGGCGGGCCCTGTAGGGGCGGATGTTGTCGTTTGTGACTATTGCTGCAGCTTCGTTTGATATGGAGCGTGTGTAGAGTTCGTCGTAAATCTTGTCGGCCTTCTCGAGGTTTTTGGCGCTCTCCTTATAATCTCCGTTGTAGTGGTAGAGGACGCCCAGATCAAAGTAGTAGAGAAATTCTGATTTTTCGCCGTAAAGGTCTTTTTGTTGCTTCTGGACTTGGGAAATGGTTGCTTCACAGCCTTTGTTTTCAAAAGTCGGGGCGAGTGCTTCGTACCGAGTAATGGACTTATTTGCACAAGCCGTAAAAAGAATCGATACAACAAAAAGTATAAGTAGGCGTTTCATAATGGTAAATCTACAATAAAAAGTTGTTGCGATTTATGCTTTTCGTAAAATGCTTATAAAAACAAACCCCGGCATCCTGCAACACTTCGATAAACTCAGTGCACCGCTAGTGTGGGACAGGCTCAGGCCGGGGACGGTAGATGACAGATGGAAGACGAGAGGGGTAACAGGTATTAGGTTATAGGTTTTAGGATAAAACCTAACCCCTATCCCTATCTTACATCTTCACGCTGCTCTGGGACACGAACTTCTTGATTTTCTTGTTGCCAAGCCAGACCTTGCGATGGCTCTGGATGTCGGTGAGTTCCATGTCGATCTGGTAGAAGACCACTTGTTCACCGCCTTCCTGGTCGATGACGGAGTTGATGGCGCCGGTGAGCATGAGGTCTGCACCGATTTCCATGCCGGCATCGTGCGTTGTCTCTTCGGTCGCGTTGCCCTGCTGGTCGGCGAGTTCGTTACGGAGATCTTCGCGTTCGTTGGAGTTCGCGACGAATTCGGCCTTGCCGGAATTGATGAGGGCGCGTTCGATGTCCTTGATGAACGTTTCGACGCGGATGTGTTCATGGCTCTTGTTGCGGACCTTGCCGATTACGATGGTCGGGACGGAGCCTTTCTGTGCGGAGAACTGCTCGTACCACGGACGGCCGAGGCAGTCGTTGATCATTTCTTCGGCGACGAGGCGGGAGTCGGTATCGTTCCAGCTGCCGGAAAGGTCTGTGACAGAGTCGGCTTCAATACGAGTGACTTTTTTTCCGCTAGAGCAGGCGGACAGAAGAGCGACGCTTGCACAAAGTGCTAGAATCCAAATTTTAGACATTGTTTACTCCTGATTGGAATGATTTGTTATAAACATACAAAAAAAAACTCCTCAAAAGAGGAGTTCTTTGAAAAAAGTGTTTTCCGCTATACGAATTAACGTTTTTTCTTCTTGCCCTTGACCTTGGCACCGTTCGTTGCGTCGAGGTGGACATCGGTGGTCTCTTCGCCCTTGACGTTCACGAGAGCTTCGGCGCTCCTGCGGTTGCTGCACTGGGCGCTGATGACGTGGTCGCCGGCATCGAGGTTGTGGATGACGAGTTCGGCACCGTCGGTCTTGTCGGACTGTTCGCCGTCAACGAAGATGAGGCACTTGGGCGGAGTCGTTGTGACCTTGACGTGACCCTTCGGAATCTTGGTGCTGAAGTCGAAGTTGTTACGGGAGTCGGTACCCGGCCAAATGTTCACGCGCTTGTTGACAAGTTCGAAGCCCTGGTCGATGACGACGAGCGTCTGACGGCCGGACTTGACCTGATGGTCCTTAATCGGGCTCTTGCCGAGAGGTTCACCGCCAAGGAACACGTCGCTGTTAGGCGGTTCGGTAATGATGTTGATGGTTGCGGCTTTGCCACGCGGAGGTGGATCTTCTTCGTCAGCGACAACCGATGAGAAGAGGAAAGCCATCATCAGGGCGAAAATATAAAGCTTTTTCATGGGATGTACTCCTTTTTTTTCGTGTACATGAGTTAGTTCACATTAAGAATTTAATTCTTTTTTTACATGACAAATGTTAAAGTGCCGTAAAAAGTGCGTAAATATTCCGTCTTTAATTGGTTTATATTAACTAATTTTATGTATATGAAAGCGCTTTATCAAAAAATTCGCAGTTTACAAGGGAAAAATTACGGTCTTTACAAGTCCCTTGCAGATAAAACATGGGATTTTGGTGACTTTGTGCTGGAATTCCTCCATGTGCAGGGTGACCCGTATGCGCCGGCATCGCGTGTGATGATCAAGTCTAGCTTGCAGATGTTGGGGTTCCCGGGCGAATGGGGTGGCAGTTTCGAGCGCCGCTTGGCCTTGAGCGACTACCTTTACCGTAGGCTTTCGGCGGTTGTGCGTGAAAAATTCCCCGGCAAGGATGCGGCGGTTGTTTTTGATTCCGCTGGACCTGAAATGCTGGTGCGGAACGCGCTGTGGGTCGATAACGGTGAACTGCGTGCCTGTTTGCAGGTGCGTTTGCCGGGCGACGGGCGCAAGATTCAGGCCGAAGACGCTGCCGAGATTTTGACGATGGTGCTCCCGGACTTGGTGTCGTCGGCGCTGTACAATTCGGGAAAATTGAAGCCTGAAGGCGTGGAATCGGAACTTTTGGAACATTATAGGGTTCTTGCCGAACGCAAGGACATCTTGTCGCAGCTTGAGGAACGTGGGCTTTGCGCATTTGTGCCGGATGGCGCCGTGCTCCCGCGTGCATCGGGACTCAGCGAAGCGCCGATGGAAGGCGCCGTGCCGTTTGTATCGCCTGCAGAAATGGCGGTGACGTTTTCGGCGAACGGTCGCGAGATTCGCGGCATGGGCATCCCGAAGGGAATCACGGTGATTTCGGGCGGGGCGTTCCACGGAAAATCGACGCTTTTGCAGGCGTTGACGAAGGCTGTCTATCCGCATGTTCCGGGAGATGGCCGCGAAGGCATTGTCGTGAGCGAATCAGCGGTGCGCGTGGGCGTCGAAGACGGCCGCAGCGTGCGTGGTAAGACCTTTCGCAGTTCGTGCGTGACTTGCCGGGCGGAATCTCGACTAAGAACTTTACGACCGCCTGTGCGTCGGGCTCGACGAGCGAGGCCGCGAACTTGATGGAAGCGATGGAAGCGGGGAGCGATGTGTTCCTGATTGACGAGGACTCCTCTGCCGTGAATTTCTTGATTCGCGACGTGCGCGTGAGAAAACTCCTGGGCGACGACCGCGAGCCGCTTATTCCGCTGACGGACCGCATCCGTGAAATCAAGGGGCGTAGCTTTATTCTGGTGGCGGGCGCCTGCGGGGACTTCTTGGACTTGGCGGACAACATCATCGTGATGGCGTCGTACAAGGCGGAGTGCGCGAGGGTGAACGGAAAAAATGTGGCGGCGGGACTCGCTGATTTCGCTGGGAATGACACCGGCGATACCGAGGCTATTGGGACGGTCGCAAAAACAGTGCCGAACTTGCCTCCGTTCGTGGAACCGCAGTGCCGCGATTTTGCCGAGTACGTGAAGCCCTTGCTCCCGGGACTTCGCCCGGCCTCTGCTGTAGAGCGCCAGGTCAAGGTGAAAATCTCCGGCGATACGTTGTTGCAAATCGGTTTCCTCGTTTCGGATACATCCAAGGCAGGTGCGCTTGTGGATAAGCAACAGCGATTCGGTGCGGGATTCATGCTGTTGAACCTTTGCCAGAATGCTGCAAGCAACAACGAGGAGGCTGGCGAGGAGTCGCCGAAGCCTGCGACGATTATGGAACGCATCAATGCGCTCTGCGAAAAAATCAAGAATGTCGGATTCCGCAACTTGCCCCAAGGATTGAGCCGCGAAATGAGCCTCCCGCGTGCAATCGACATCGCCTGCGTGCTGTACAGATTGCGCAACAATGGACGGTAATTTTTTCCTTTGCGTTTTATCCTGAATTTTTGCTAGATTGTCGCGAAATTTTCATTGCGCTGTTGGCGATTTGAAAAGGCCACTTTATATTACGGATATGAGTTTATTGAAGCCCGTCATATGCATGTTGCTTTCGCTTAGCCTGATTGGCTGTGCCGTAAGCCGGAACCCGAACCCCGTGATTCGCTACGGGGCCAATACGGCTGCATCTTTGGCGGTGCCTGGATTAGTGGGCGCTGTGGGCGTTACAGCACTTGCTGCCGCACTGGATGACGATGATGATGACGATTGTCATAGCTATAGCTGTAAAACCGAAAGTCAAAAGAAAGCCGAGGATGATTACATCATGGTTCTTGGAATATCGCTAGGAATTGCAGGAGCCGGTTATGTAATTGGTGCTTTATTGGGCGGAACGGTTGGCTTTTTCAAGTGGATGTTCAACGGATTTAAAGATGACGACATTGAGGAAATCGGTCCCTTGCCAGAAGATATTTTGCCACCGGCAAAGCCTGACTATGAATACGGATCGAAATTAAACTAAATATGGAATTCTAAAATTTGAATTCTATATATTACGAGTATGAATTTTTTGAAACCTGTTATTTGTCTGATGCTTGTGTTGAGTCTTGTTGGTTGTGCTGCAAGTAAGAACCCGAACCCCATGATTCGTTATGGAGCGAATACGGCGACGACTATGGCGGTACCCGGTTGGTTCGTGGCTACGAATGGTAGTGGCCGTTTCCATGCAGTGGATGTAATGGATGTGCGCCTGTTTCCGCTCAAACTTGTTGCTCTTAGTGCTGCCGGGGTTGGTTTTGCTACCGGGGCTGTGCTCGGCGGAACCGTAGGCTTTTTCAAATGGATGGT
>JAFWRL010000146.1 GCA_017520105.1 Fibrobacter sp. | reverse complement strand
GCCCAATTCGGATATCAATGTCGAGCCAATGTTCGGTGAGGAACTTGAGGCAAGTGACAGCTTGTTCTTGAAAATGCCCGAAACTGGTTCCGAAACGGTTACGATTCCTTCGCGTGTCGCGTCGTTCAACGTATATGATGACGGTGGAAGGGGCGGGACATTCTCTTCAAATGCCGATGGCAACCTTGTGCTGACAGCCCCGGAAGGCTACAGGTTCCAGGTGTCAGGCTCCATAAATGCTGATAGTAAAAATATTGCAAACCTGTGTGTCTATGAGGGAGGGACTGTTTCTGATGACAAGGCTCTGGTTTGTGGAACTAATTCTAGTGGTCCTGTGACCGGTACCGGTATGAGTTATGATAGTTATGTTGGCGAAATCGGAACGACTGTCAGTGAAGGCAATACCATAACGCTTCGGTTCTGGACCACATCAAACTGGACCACGGGAGACGGCATTGAACTTGTCGTGACTCTCCTGAAACCCAAATACGGCGCCGTGACAATCGTCAGGAAGGATGACGGAACAAGTAAGGCCGTTCTCGATGGCGACTATAACGGCTCCGAAGTCATCAAAATCGCTTCGCCGATTGCCGTCGATGAAATCGATTTCCAGCGTGCGTTCTCGGCACGAACGCCCTCGACCGCGATACTGCCGTTCTCCCTGCCGGAAGGCTCTACGACGAACGCCGAGTTTTACCAGCTCACGGAAGTCAAGCAGGTGAACCGCTCGTGGAAGGCACGGTTCGACTACATCGGCGATGGTGTCCTGCCTCAGGCGAATACTCCCTATGCGCTCATTCTGCCCGCAGGCCAGACCAAGCTGGAATTCAACCTGAACAACAAGCAGGCCATGGTGCAGACAAGCAATATCGACACGGTGAAGGTGTCCAATGACGACTGGCTCTTTGTCGGCGTGTATTCGTACAAGGTCTGGGAACCCGGTGACGAGGAACTCGGCCTTGCCTACGCCTTCTCCGGGAAGGACAACTCGAACGAGGGCAAGTTCGGGAAGATCAAGATAGCGGATAACGCGACCAAATTGAGTGACTATCCGTATGCCAACCCGCTGCGCGCCTACCTGAGAAAGAAGGATGCGGGCGTGGTGCTCAAGGCGAGGGGCCGCGCGGTGGCGTCGCCTGTGGCGAGCTTCGGCCTGGAAAATCTCCCCGAGACGATCGATGCCGAGTTCGTCAGGGAAACCGCGAATGGCGAAAAGACGACGTTCGTTGGCCGCATGAACACCCGCACGGGCGAGTTCAAGATGCTGCGCGACTACGACTTGAAGGGTCGCCGCGTGAACGGTACGAACAAGGCCCGCGGTGCCTACTACGGGAAAAAGGTTATTAAGAAATAAGGGACTCGATTATGAAACACGAAGAGAAAAAAGAATACTGCATGCCGGAAATGACGGTGCTGGAATTTGTACAAGAGGGAAATCTGTTGTGCGGTTCTCCCGGTGATCCTTCATGTTCTGCCGATGATTCAGACGACAACATTGGTTCCATTTTTTGTGGAGGAACTGGTGATCCTTGCAAAAATGAAGATGATTAAAGTCCAAAAACAGCCGTATGTGCAGCCCCGCATGAAGCTTGTCTCGCTAAAACGGCAGACGAGCCTGCTGGGGTGCAGCACATGCAACGATAACACGGTGGAGGCCGGATTCTATGGTGGAAAGTAAAAAAAAGGCGTACATGTCGCCGGGTTTGCTTGTCGTTGAGTTGAAACAACGGTACAATTTGCTAGGATGCAGTTCTGGTTCTAGTGGTGAATGTACCGATCCCGTGTATCACGGCATCGGTATGGCTGCACCTGACGACTCAGAAGAAAATGTGTAAGGTGATGCCGCAACAAGTGCGGCATGACAGCAATGAGAACGTCCTGAACGCGTAGCCCCATCCAGTAACAAGACTTAACTGGATGCATCGGCTTCGCCTCTGCATGACGGCTTCCATTATAATGTCACCCCGGCCACAGTGTGTGCCGGGGTCGCCTTTTTATGACGTCATTCAAAACAGTGACTGGATTCTTCCTCCCTCCGGTCGTCAGAATGACGGTAAAAACGTCATCCTGAACGCGTAGCATGTATAGAATTGTCAGCAACTTGTTGCTCTACAATTTTTAGGTTCGTAGGAGCAAGGATCCAGTTACCGAACTTGACTGGATTCTTCCCCTTACAGGGTCAGAAAGACGATAACAACGCATGACAGTAGGCGCAGTATGCTGCCTCATTACTTCCTACTGTTTACTAACCACTAGCCGCTAATTACTTCGCTCTTACGATGTTTTCTAATGCATCCTGCATGAACTTCCCGTAGAGCTTCGAGATGGATTCTGCGGCGGAGTGCGCGTCGCGCTTGTTCATGCTGGTTCGTTCATCATAGCGCTTTTCCCACAACGGAGATTCTTCGCCAACTTTGCGGAACGTGAGTTGCACGGCGAGGTGGGCGTACTGCGAACTGCCTTCGTCAATTTCTTCGATGGCATTCACGTTTCCGAGGAGTTCGTAATCGGGCTTGCCCATTGGTTTCAAATCGACTGACTTGAAAATGTTGCTCTTGACCAGGTATTCGCTTGCAACTTGCGTGAGCATCTGTTCCGGGCGTGTTGCCCACAAGTCTAAATCGTAGAATTTGAAATCGTAAGCAGATTCACGATAAACGATATTGCTACGCTGATAGGAAGGGTCTATCGTAAACTTGCGAACCTGGATGCGTGCGTCGATTGCCGCACTGGAAACTAACGAGATGGATTCCGCAGAGACGGTGTAGTAGCGGGAGGGCTCCGTCGAACCGCCGAGACAACCTGTGAGCGTGAACGCCGAAAGGAGGGCGGCGACTGCCAAAAAACGATTTGCTTTCATCATCATATTTCTCCTTGTTAGCGGCCGCTCTTGCCTTCGGAGCGGATGAGTACGGACGGGTTGTTCTTGATTTTCTGGGTGAATTCTTCGAGGTTTTCAAGAATCGTGTTGAGTTCTTCTACGGCGTTTCCGACCTGATCTTGGTTCCTATAGACCATGGCGTCAACATTCTGCGTGAGTTTGTTCATCGATTCTGCGGTTTGCATCAAGTTCTCGTTCAGTCCCTTCGTGTCGATGGCGTCGAGTTTTTCCTTGAGCGTCGAGAGGCTTGCGTCGGCCTTGGCGGCAAGTTTCGCCTCTTCGACTTCGGCGAGAATCTTTTGCAGCGAAACCGCAGACTTGCTCATGGTGTTGAGCGGCCTTCTTAAATCTTCCGTCAGCTTGCTCAAGTTCTCTGTCGTCTTTTCAAGATTCTTGAGCGTCTTTGTAATGCTTTCGGCGTTCTCTGGGGCAAGTACGCGGTTGATTCCGTCGATAATGGGGTTGACCTTTCCGAATATGTCTCCCATTTGTCCTGTAATCTGGTCAAACATCGAAACCGATGCCGGCACAAGTCCGCCTTCGGGAACATTCGGCTCGTTAAAGTTGCCGCCCGAAAGAATCACTTGTTTTTCGCCGGTGAGGTTCATGCCAGCCGTAAGCCCTGCTCGGGTTCCAACCTTGATAGGCGTACCTTGTGTAACCTTGAATGCTACGACAACCTGGTTCAAGTTTTGTTCGTTGATGGTAATGCTTGTGACGCTACCGACGGAGATGCCGTTCAACTTCACCTTGGCATCGACAAAGAGCCCGTTTACGTCTGTGTCGAAAATGGTGTAGTAGTTGTCAAACTGCTCGCTCAGATAACGCTTGAGCACGTAACCTAGGAACACGCAAATAAGGACTCCGCAAAAGAGCATGAATGCGCCTAGTTTAATTCTTTCGGATCGGGTGGTTTCCATTATAACTCCAACTCAATCAATAAATTCAAAGTTGTAAAAATCTTCTTCGTTACGTTCCTTGGGACACTGCCTATTAAAGAAGTGCCGGAGAACCGGGTCGTCCGATTCCATTCCCTCTTTGAGCGTTGCGTCTTTTAGCACGTAGCCGTCCTTGAGATAAACAAATCGGTCGCAGACAATCTTGATGCTTTCGAGTTCGTGGCTCACGATGACCATCGAAACTTTGAGCGTGTCGCGCAGTTCGAGGAGCAGTTCGTCGAGCGAACGGGCGGTCACCGGGTCAAGACCTGTCGAGGGTTCGTCGCAGAACAAGAGTTCCGGCTTGAGCGCAATCGCGCGAGCGAGGGCGGCACGCTTTTTCATGCCGCCAGAGATTTCGCCGGGGAACTTGTGGAACGCGTGGAGCAGGTGCACTTTTTCGAGACGGTCTGCAACAATCGCTTCCATCTGGCTCTTGGGCATGTAGGGCATACTGCGCTTGAGGGGTAACATCGCGTTTTCGGCGACGGTCAAGTCTGCAAGGAGTGCTCCGCTTTGGAAGAGGACGCCGGTACGCATGCGGGTCTCGCTGTCGAGGCCTTCCTTGGGACCGAATGATTTTCCGAAGTACGTAATCGTGCCTTCGTCCGACTTGATGAACTTGAGCACGTTGTTCAATAGCGTCGATTTGCCGCAACCGGAGCTTCCGAGCACCATGCGGATTTCGCCTTTGCGCACGCCAAAAGAAACGTCCTTCAGGATAGTCTCGCTGCCGTAGCTTGCCTTCAAATGGTCAACTTTTAGAATTTCGTCCATATTGACCTCTAGTAGAAAATGAAGGCGAAAAGGGTGTCAGAAACAACAATCGTGCAAATCGCAGCCACAACGCTGGACGTGGTCGCTTTACCGACCGCCTCTGCACCGCCGTGGGCGTTCAGCCCCTTATTGCAGGCGATGAGCGTTACAATCCAGCCAAACACAAGCGCCTTGATGGTACTCTTGAGGAACGTCATCGGGTCGATGCCGTCGCGCAGCCCCATCATGTAGTTCGAGAAAGAAATGTCGCAGAAGAAATACGCAATGAGGAATCCGGCAAAGCTACCGACGATGGACGCGCTGAACGAAAGAATCGGCGTCGTGACGCTTAAAGCGATGAACCGCGGGACCACGAGGTACTGCACCGGCGGAATCGCCATGGACTTTAACGCCTTGACTTCTTCGCAAACGCTCATGTTCGCAATTTCTGCAGCCATGGCGCTACCGGAACGCCCGGCCAGAATAATCGTCGTGAGCAGCGGGCCGATTTCTGCAAAAATGAGGAACCCGA
The DNA here is from genome assembly GCA_017520105.1 of Fibrobacter sp. The sequence continues at coordinate 6,837 of JAFWRL010000146.1, read as the reverse complement.
GCCCCGAAGCGAGGTAAGAGCCGCCGCCAACAGCATTCAACATCACTGAACTCTGCAAGGCCATCGTAAGGCAAATGAGTCCTACGAACAAAAAGCAAATTCCCATGGCTTCGCTGCCCGACTTGAACATCTGCTTGGTGATTCCGCCAAAGTGGATTTTCCCCTTGTCGAACGGGCCGATTAGCGTCCAGTAAATGGACATGAAGAGCAAAACGAGCACTTCGAACGTTTCGCGGAGCAGCATGAATCCGACGTTCCCCATCATTTCGAGGATGTTGTTCGTTTCTCGCTGCGGCTTTTGGGGTGGCTCCATTTTGCGGAGATTCTGCAGGTGCTGCTTGATTTCCGGGTTGAAGTGGGCGAGGACGAGCCTATTGCCCGTCTTTTTGGAAAGTTCTGCTAAAAGTGCAAAAAACGCATCGGCGCTGTAGTCCATCGAAGTAAGGCTAGAGCCGTCCAAACAAAGCTCCCCTTTATTGAGGGCACTCCTGCAACTGGAGAGCAGCTTTTTGCTGTTCGCTGCGGTAAGTGCATTGGGTAAAACTATCGATGTCGTTTCCATTGCGCGGAAATTTAGAAAAAATCTCCATTATAGGTATAGCAAAAACGACGTACATGTAATTATACGTGATGAAATGCAACAACCGATGGCTAACGGCTAGTTCTGAGCTATCATTCCCGTAAACAGTCGCTTGTTCCCTTGCGTTACGGACAGGATGACGTTTGCGTTTCGCAGTTCTCGGACTTTTTCAATAACGAGTTCGGTGCCGTCCATCGTTTTTTCGAACAGTAATGTTCCGATGGGCGAGAATATCCGCACGGTCTTTTCGCCTTGTTGCGGAGCATGGATGTAAATGTCCCCGTTGCGCGCTCTGACTTTAACGATTTGTGCAGTCGCTTTGTATGCAATAGGAGTCGTATAATCGCTGGAACTAGATGCAATTATTTCCGAAGACGACGAAGTTGCCGAACTGGACGACGTGACTCCCGAACTCGAAGAAACAAGTGCCGAACTGGACGAACTTGGCTCAGCCGTACTTGACAAACCTGTTCCTGAACTCGATGATGTCGCGGAACTAGAGAAAATCGACGAACTTGAAGACGTTGCAGAACTAGACAGAACTGACGAACTTGATAGTGCCGCAGAACTTGATGAAACGGAGGAACTTGACGATATTGATGAAGATGACCTGATAGTCATATCGACTGTAAAGGTGATGTAATTTGTGTCCGGTGATTCTGTAATGTTGGAAAGGGCAATCTTCATGTCGTCGCCGTTCCAGAATATGAATTTGTTGAAATCGGTGACCTTGCCCGAGCCCGGGAACGGGTCTGTCGTTGCCGCACTGGTACTAGTCTCGGGTATGGCTTCGATGATATTGACATAGATGTGGTTGCTGTCGCTGTTGATGCCTCCTTTTTTCCATACGGAATCGGAGTAATCGATATGCCAAATCAGCATTCCTGAAGATTTTTGCCCCCTGTCCCAGTTCTTCTTTGTTCGATATTCCAGTAAGAACATTTCGTTTGGATTTTTGGGATTGGTGACGCTGAAGGCTATATTGTCATCTAGTTTGTCCAGTTTTACGGAACCGGTATCGTTGAGTTCCGTCGGCGTGAACCACCCAAGTGACATTCTTTCGAAAGCGGAAAATAAAGGAGGCGAACAGCATTGCGTGTTGTAGGTGTTGTTGGGGCAGTTGTAGCTTCCGCTGGCCATGATGTCCCAGCTGCCCAATGGCTTGCGGGGATTCGTCTTTTTTGTGTCGTACAGGTCGGGTAGGCCAAGGACATGGCCGAATTCATGTACGACCGTTCCGATTCCTTCTATGGTAGAGGTAGCGCTGTCTTTTTTGTAGGCCTTGCCGCTTATTTCGTTAGCGCAGGCATATCGGTTCATATAAATGTTGTCCGTTAGCTTTACCCCGTTTTTCGGGTTCCCAATATTGCCGATATTCCCTGCATGGGGCCAAATGGCGTTTTTGTTTCCGGAATTGGCGGCACCGATACCTGCAAAAAGCATAAAAAAGAAGTCAACAAAACCGTCTTTATCCTTGTCGTATAGCGAAAAATCAATTCCACCACGCTTGACAAGCGTATCCAAGGCTTCTTGCATGGCTTGTTTTGCGCCTTTGTTTCCGGTCAAGGTGTTTCCGTAAGATTCCCTGCTGCCAGGAACCGTTATGGGACCATAAACGTCAAATGTTGGGGTGAATTTCCCCATGGAATTTTGTATAAAATAATCCCTTACGCTGCCGCTGTGTGCAAATTCGCTGAACCCTTCCTTGTTCATGAAATCTGTGTATAGCTTCTGGGGGTTCGAACTTTTGAATTTGACATCGGAAAATTGTACAAGCAATATTATTCCACGGAGTTCGCCCAATGTAAGGTTGTATTTTGGAGTGGGTAAACGCTGTATTCTGGGTGAAATGAATTTAGGAATTCCGTAGTCGGGAACATCTTCCATTGGAGCGTTGTCTATCATTTTTTGATAGATTGCTTCCGGATCGAGTCCTGCTAAAAAATCTTTGTCCGTTGTACTGCGGTCTTGTGCATCGCGAGCGTAAATACCCGAAGACTCGCCTTTTTCGTTAACATAGGCATAATAACCGAGTGCATCCTTTTGCAGAATATAGCCGTCTGCAGATACAAGCGCATGAAAGTTTTCATCGCCCACGTAACGAACCTCGATGGTACTCCCGTCAGGCTGTTTCAAGAAAAATGTTTCATCGCTCGCTGGAACCGCAAAACATTGTGCAGCCAACATTAATAAGGGTAACACTATGTGAACGACTTTCACACCCACCTCCTCATATCCAATGAATAAGTATAAACTTTTTTTCAAGGAGGGAACAAAAAAATTTTTTCAAGATTCAATAATTCGCGATATCCATCAACCTTGTATTATAATTATCGTTAAGTCTGTATTATATTATACGGCTGCCCAAAAACACGTACTCAATTCTTACCTCCAACTGCCCGCAAATCCCTAACTCAAGGTTTCTCTCAGTTCGCTATTTCGTTTAATTTCTATTTTTGCTTGCATGCAAGACTTTCGCAGAAACAATCGCTTTAAGGGCAAATGCTCCCCTTTTAAGGGCTCGCGTCCGAACAGTAATAACGACCGCCGCGGCTCTAGTCGCGAATCGCGTGGTGAAAGCTTCACGCTCCGCATCGAAAAGATGGTGCAGGGGGGCGAGGGCTTGGCTCGCTTGGAAGATGGTCGCGTGTGTTTTGTAGCGGGAGCCTTGCCGGGCGAAATCTGTAAGGTGCGTCTTACTTTCCAGAAGAAGGATTTTACCAAGGGCCGTGTTGTCGAAGTTTTGGAAGCTAGCCCCGATCGCGTGAAACCACTTTGCCCGCTGTACGGAAAATGCGGCGGCTGCAGTTTGCAACATCTCGCATCTGAAAAGCAAGCGGAATATTTGGAAAAGGTCGAACGCGAAAATTTTAGGCGCTTGGCCCATGCGGAACTGCCCGAAGATTTTGTCATCCATACGGGGAATGCGTGGGGCTACAGGAATCGTGCTCGTGTCGTGTTTCGCAAGTTGCCGAATGGTCGTGCGACATTCGGTTTCCGCGGCGAAGAAAGCAATGACATTGTCCCGTTTGAAAATTGCCCTGTGCTGACTGACGCATTGAACGACTTTTTACGCGGGCCAGCTGCAGCGCTTCTTGTGGGCGATTCAAAAAATGCGGGCGGTCATTTAGAACATCGCGATGTTTTTCATCGTTTCTCGCGCGAACTAGACGTCAACATTTTCGATAACGGAGTCGGTGAAATCTCGTTTTACTACCCAGGAATGCGCAAGTCCGAATTCGATGCGCACGCCGTGAGCCATGTTGAAATTGCTGGCCGCAAGATAGAAGCCGATGCATCCGTCTTTTTCCAGAGCAATTTGGGGCTCCTCCCGAAGCTTGTCGATGCCGTTCGCAATGCTGTTGACGAAGGGCTTGCCAGCGGAAAATCAACTAACGATTGGCTGATTGACTTGTTTAGTGGTGTCGGTTTTTTTGCGTGCATTTTACAGGACAAGTTTAAAAAGATTACGACCGTTGAACGCGAAGAAGGCTGCCTTAAACATGCGAACGTTAATTTGTCTATGGCCACGGCAGTTCCGACATCATCCGAAGTCGAAAATATCTCTGCGCCTGCCGAAGATTGGCTGCTTGAAAATGTGGTCAATGTTCCCGCGACGCTTATCGTCGATCCTCCGCGTACGGGGCTGCCCAAAGAAGCACTAGCCGCTATCGTCAAAAGCTCTGTGAAACGTTTAATTTACGTTTCGTGCGACCCGGTGACTCTTGCACGCGACTTTTCGAAGTTTTCTGAGGCCGGATTTTCCCTTTCCCATGCCGAAGGGTTCGCTTTTTACCCTCAAACGCCCCATCTTGAGATGATGTTTGTACTTGACCGCTAATTTTTTTGCTAACTTAATAATTGCTGTTGGGAAAAAAGAGGGCAATGCCATGAAAAAAACAAAAAAAGTCGCTATGTTAGCTGCACTCTCTATGGGTGCTTTGTTTGCGGGTTGTTCAAAATCAGAGCCTGTGATTGCTTGCGGTCGAGAATGGAATCCGGCTGTGGGCTATGTCGCCGATACAGGTAGCGTATTTAGGATGGCTGACGAACTCATCATCCAGTTACGTTACGGAACAGGTTTTGACTTTAACACGTTAAAATTTGCGTTCTACGAAGGAACGCTTGCCAGAAAGGGCGAAAAGCTTTGGGAACACGATTTCCGTGTTTCGGATAAAATGGAAGCCTTTACGCTTGAAGCTCGCTCACGTCGTGGAGGCTATGCAACAGCCCGCGAAATGACGAAACTCAAGGCGCCTGGAACAGTTGTTGTTGAAGTATCGTCCGAAAAGGGAGTGATTGCTTTAAAAGAACTTACAATTGTCAATGAATAATTGGTTGTTTTGATGAATAAAATAAAATTTTTGAGTGGAATGTTTGTGGCCGCAATGCTTGGCGCTTGCGGTGAATCCGAAGTGTCTGTTGACTATAAATTAAAAGACCCAGTCACGCTCGAACTATATACCGAAAGCTATTATGCGACTCTGGATTTGAAGGGCGAAGAAAAAATGGGAACGATTACGGCGACGTATGCTGATGTGAACTACTCTATGAAAGGCGATACGACGTTTGTAAAGCGCAATTATGTCATCGACAAGTCCCGCGGATACCTCAAGAATTTTATGCCGACTGAACTCGCTTGGCGTATCAAGGAAGTAAACCTTACAGCTGTCGATCGAAATGTGACTACGCTCACAGGAATTGATGACGGCTACGATACGTTGCTTGCTCATATCCCGATGCCGACCCGCTGGCGCGCCCAGCTCCTGAACCCCGACTTCAAGCCCCACCTCAAACGATTGGAAAAGCATCGCTGGGAAATGGGCCACTTGCTCAAGGGCGTTGTTCCCGTGAAAGGCAATGTGACGGAACTTCTCAAGCAGCAGGGACGGTTGAACTTTGCCCTTATTAAAATAGATTCTGTCGTGACCAAGGGCTTTACGAACCGCGACCACCGCAAGTGCCTGGATTACGTGGTTTATCTGCAGGAAACAGAAAGTTTCCCGTATTTTATTTGGGAACAGCATGTAGGGAGCAAAATCGTCCCGGACAAGTTTAAGCTCTATACGGCAGGCCATAAGGGCGAGTATCGCACCGAGTACGAGGTCATGATTGAACCCACGACCGGCGTGCCATGTCAGGAACGTGAGGTCAAGGTTGGAACGCATACGATGGTCCATCCTGAGACGAAGGACTCGGTCACGTTTACGAGTCATGTCTCGTACGAGAGACTTTACAACATCAAGCGCGATGTGCCCGAAGCCGCAGAATAAGGGCTTGCGACTTATAATCGCTTTGAGCCGTTAATCTGCGAGGCTGGTCCTCAATTTCGTTCTTTCCATTTTTGTACTTTAATCTCATGCGTTTTAAATCTTTGTTGCTTATTCCTTTTGCGTGTAGCTTTTTTGGCTGTGCGACCCACGTGTCTTCGCAGCAGACGATGGCCGATGACCGTAACCTCGTCTATGAAGATACGTACAAAGCGTATCGCGAAGCAGAAGAAAAATATTTGAATTTGCTATTCAACATTGAACGCATGCCCGAAGAAGAAGAACTTTGGGTGATGAAGCGCGAACGCATGTTGGAACTCATGCAGCTCAAGGAACTGATGCTGAATGCTCGTGTGGAACTTGATGGCGCCATTCAGGAATGGGAACGGCACTTGCTGGATGTTCAGGCCGAAGTGAAAGCGAAAAACATCAAAAAGCTCAATCCGAATTTTAAAGGCCGAGACGCCGAGCGTACGAGCCCCGGCCAACTGCTCCCCGGCGAAGCCAACAAAACTCCAAGCTATATCTACTAGCAAACGAAAAGGCGACTTCGGTCGCCTTTTTATAAACGTCTTGAATAGCTTACACAGTTATAATTGCAGATACGTTTTATAATGCAATAAGCGTCGGCCAAGGAATACCTTCGCAAAAGTCTGCAAGGTGAGTGTCGCGACGGGCTGCATGCAGACCGGCATGACCGAACCGTAGCGACGGACGCCGCAGGCGTCAACTCTGAGCTGGGGCCCCGCCCGCATGAAGTACTATTTTGATTTATTGTTGGGAATCTTTTATTGCCAACTGTTGATGACTTCGCCCTAAGGCGAGAGTCGCGATCATGCTTGCATGATCATGACCGAGCCGCCGGCGAAGCGGTTAATTCCGGGCTACTGCCAGGAATTAACAAACCCCATCCCGATGGAGAACTTGATTCTCGTCGGGCGTAGGCTCTTGGGCAAAAACGATAGACCCATCGGATTCAGTTTGTAG
>JAFWRL010000145.1 GCA_017520105.1 Fibrobacter sp. | reverse complement strand
ATCGATAGTCTTCTTTTCGGCGGAAGACTTCGTGGAGCGGGTGATGTATTCTTTACCCGTATTCGCATCGACGAACACGACCGGTTGATAATTAGGGTGGATACCTTCTTTCATTATAAAACTTCCTGTGAAGTAAATGTTGAGAGCCAAAATTTAGTTGTTTTTCGGGAATTTGGCAAGCGTGGACTCCATTTTTAGTATTTTTTACAACATGAAATCTCTATTGTCGCTCTGTTTCTTGTCCTGTTTTTTGCTTTTGGCCTGCGAAAAAGACCATCCGACCATTAAAATCATCCAAGTCAACAAGAAAATGGTCCTCGAAGAATGGCCCGATAGCAACTATATTGCCTCGCTGGACTCCATTTTGGCACTAGAACCGGTCAAGAAAGGCAAAGATTCCGTCGATGTCAACCTGACCATGAACTCGTCCAAGATGCCGACATTCAAGTTGCCGCCGTCTGTCACCGGGAAACCGGGCAACCAGAAAAACGCATCAGCCAAAACGAAAAATGACAAGTCCGCCGCCAAGCACGCACCAGAGGTCGCAAAACCCAATCATTCTGCAGAAAACTTTGCAGCCAAATTCTCGAACGCGCTCTCGGCACTCCAGTCCGACCCGTCTAATAAGAACCTCTACAAGACCGTCACGGCAAACGACGGAGAAGACCTGTTCAAGTTGCTCCGCAGGACTTACGGTGCCGGAACGCAGAGCCTCCCCCGCTTTTACGTGCTGTCCTCGTTACAGTCCGTCAACCCAGGTGTGTCGTTGGAACACTTGAACGCGGGCGACAAGGTGCGAGTACCGAGACTCTAAGACCCACCACCTACAGCCTAGATTAGCGTTTTCACCCCGAAACCCAGCACCTATTAGCAGCAATTATTATTGCTGTTAGTGAGATATTCCATCAAAAACAAATGAATGATTAACAGAGCGAGAATATAGCGTCGGCCAAGGAATACCTTCGCAAAAGTCTGCAAGGTGAGTGTCGCGACGGGCTGCATGCAGACCGGCATGACCGAACCGTAGCGACGGACGCCGCAGGCGTCAACTCCGAGCTGGGGCCCCGCCCGCATAACGTACTTTTTTCGTTTTTTCAAAAGCTTTTTTCTTAAAACAGCGTTTTCACGCCGAAACCTAGCACGCCGTCCAGATAGTTGCACCCATTGCGGAGCGCATAGTAAATGCTAAAGCTCCACGACTTGCGGTACTGAGTAAAGCCTAAGCCATAGTCATGCTCGCGGGCCCAACCGTGGAACGGTGCCATCCGCCTGTAAAGCCCCGGCTGGTAGAACACCTCAATCGACAAGTCGTAGCCGTCCTGCCAAAGGAGAGCCATCTGCGAGAAGCCGTATGCACGGGTCCGCATAAAACGGTACATCATGCCCTTGAACGAATCCATCCCACCCAGGGCGAACAAGTCTTCACGAGCAAACGAGCCGCCTGACGGAAGCATCGTCCCTGCAGCGGCGGAATACCGCGCAATGAAATTTTTCCACACGGGAACGTAATGAATAAAGGAGGATTCCAAGCGCAAGTAGCTGTCGAGCGAATCGGGACGGTCCATCATCCACGCCAGCGATACGTCGAAGGAGGTTCCGCGCCGTGGCAAAACGCTACGGTCAAGTGAGATATACGACAACTCGAACGTAGAACTTTTCTCGTCGTTCCCAATACCGACAAATGCAGACACCTCAAAATTAAACCCGACGTTCCGCGAAACGCCCACCTCCAGCCGCGAATTGCGCGACAGCGAATCGTCTTCGAAGAACCCGCGCACAAGCACATCCCACGATGTCCCGAAAATAAACCTTTCGCGATACGAGCCCTCCAGGCGGCGGGAATTCTCCTGCGATGTTCCCTCCAGACGTAAGTCTCGTCCCGTGCCCAAAATGTTGTACAAAGCGAGATCGACATGCCCGTCCCAGACATTTTCGTCACTCGAATACGTGAGAAAACCTTCTGCATAAGATATAGCCGTCGCACGCATGGAATACGCAGGGATAACGCGATTGCGTACGGGGTCACGGAACAAGCGAACATCTGAAGTTTTATCGTAATATCCCAAACGCGAGAGCCTACCATCAGAACGGCTCAAATCCGAAAGCGATACAGGGCCATCAATTTCAATTCCCGTAAGCTGCCTAAAGACTTCTATATCCGTTGCTCCCGAATCCAGATTTTCGGGTTCGGCCCACACCCAGGCGCTGCCGCGCTCGAACAGGCAACGCATGACGCCAGCACTATCGACTTCCACCTGCAGCTTAGCCGCGAGGAACCCGTGGTCCTCGTAATAGCGCAACAGTTTTTCCTTCGCCACATGCCAAGAATCGCAAGGCGCCCCGACAACGTCCCCCATCGTAAGTTCATCAAACTCGCTGTGTTTACCGTCCCACTCAATGCGTTCAATGCGGCACGAGGCATGGCCAAAACCGGCACCGAAGAGGAGCGCCGTAAAAGCACAGAACAAAATATTTTGCCACCACCGCATCATACTAGAAATACGCCTTCGCCTCGCTCGCCAGTTTCTGGAACACGTTCTCTTCGGCATCGCCAAAGCGCAAAATGTACCGGAGCGAAAGAGACAAAAAGTTGTTGACTTCTACGGACACCATCGTTTCGAGCCTGTACGTAACGCCATCGCCAAATCCAGACATCATCTGGTACGGGATAACACCGTCATGTTTGTTCATTTGTATGGACGCAAACGAAACATGGCCATCGACACTTCCCTTTTTCTCGTAACCAACCCGGATTTCTTCTTCCCAGAGGTGCGCCCCGAAAGTCACATCCATATCGTCTTCGCCGGAACCTTCCCTGTAGCGGATGCGCGGAGTCAGGCTGAATCCCGCAGGCAATTTCCATGTATAGAGCCCCGCTATTTCCCATATATTCCAATCCAGCATTTGGAGCGATGTCAGATGGACTTTCTCGAAAAGGTTTTCGATACCCACATAATGGTCTTCATTTATTTCAAACCCGGCCGTAAGCTTATGGTCGAACATGTCCTGGTAATACCCGGTAGAAGACATTTTCTTTTCGTAATTTGCACTCGGATTGTACGTTGCAGACAAACCGGATGGATGATTCCATGCAAGGCTTGCTTCCCACGAGACCGTTCCGGCCGTTACGCCACGCAAAGCGGAAGGCGCTATCGGAGGGAAATAAATCTTTTTACCAGTCGTATCTTCGGCCTCGGAATGGAACGATGCACTAAGCGTGATATCGCGCAAGAAACCTTGGGTAATGCCAAGCGAAACTCCGGGATTCCATTCCAACGAGGCTTCAAAGGTCGCATTCGACGAAAGTACAGCACCAACAGAATCGTTGCGCCCCATGCCTTCATAGACAAAGTCACCATTATCGACACCCTCGATAAATGCACCCGTGAGGCTATCGTAGCGCACATCGCCCGTTCCTTTCGCTACGGCCTTGTAAATCGCCGTATAGGTCTGTTCCGAAGACATCCCGAACTGGTAAGCGACAGAGCCCTGCACGCCCATGTCGTCATCGCCGAAATTCGCCGACAAGTCACCAATCCAAGAATCCGACGTTCCAAGCGAATCCGACACCACATGCGAATACTGCAACAAATGGGACAAGTTGAACCGACGGAAGTTCGCTTCTGCCGACTGCGTCCATGTCACGGAATTTACGGAATCGAGCCAATTCTCGCCGCTCTTCATCTCGTGCTTACGCACGGTGAGCGTCCCGACGGATTCCTTCACGTTCCATAAATCCTCGTTGAGCGTCGCGCCGACTGCAGTCTTTACGTAACCGCGCTCCGTCTTATGCCCTAGCGAATCCCGCACCGAATAGCGGACATCGCCGCTGCCGAACGGCCTAAAGAATCCCTGCAAGAACTCCGACGAGAACGTTCCCTGATAACGTTTTTGCTCGACCTCTTGCGAACTCGAAACGTACGATGCAGCAAACTCGCTCACAGCCTCCGAACCGCGGTGCACAAGCGAAAGTTGCGACCGCGAAGAATTCCAGCGTTCGTCGTCGCCACGGCGATAGCCCCACTGCACAGAACCGAACCAGTCCCTGCCGAGCCGAATCCGGAGCGCAAGTTCATCAAAATGCAAATCGCCCTTCAAAAGGGTACTGTCCAAATCCCATTCGTTACGAAGCGCATACGCATTCCATTCTCTCTCGTTCCCGCTAAATTCCGAAAGGGCAAAACCGTCTTGAACAAAGTTTCCACGAACAGAAAGTGCTACCGGAATGGCCTGCATAGCCTGCGTCGAATCCGTCGTCACGTACCAGCGGAACGCCCGTCCGCTCGGGCCACCTACGTTATTCGAAACGGTATTCGAGTCCATGCGGTTTAAGCCCAGTTCCAAGTCAGCAAAAAAGCGATGTTCCGCCTGCAAACGGAGGCGGGCTCCCAAGCGCTCGGACATTTTCGGACGGTGCAGTTCTTGAAGCGACTGCGAACCCGAAAGTTTCCCGCCGCGGTCGTTTTTCAAGAGTTCGTAATCGGCACTGTCGAGCGTATTCTTGCGCATGCGTTCTACATCGTTTTCCAAATGGAATCCAGACACATCGAAGAACACGTTCTCGAGCCGAAGGCTTCCGCGAAAAGCGTACATCGTGTAAATGTCATCGTTCACGTAGGCGTCGTATTCTACGAAGATTTCATCATCCGTCCCCGGAATAATCCCGTTTTTAAAATCCAAAAGGCCACCCGCGTAATTCACCTCGTAATCGCGGTCACGAACGAGTTTCACACCGTTCAACCAGACCTTTTCAGAATTGGGAACAACCGAAATAAAACCGCCCGATTCGTCCAGGTGATAACCTTCGCGCTGCCCTTGCACGCCGCTAAACGACCAAGAATAACGTGTGACCTCGTCCGTTCCCCAAGCGCCGCTCACCTCGGACCCGCGATAACGCAACGTCGCCATCGCCCCCAGCGAAGAACGTTCGAACGATGTCAGCCCCATCGAATGGTCATCCCACGTAAAATCGCCCAAGTGGAGCATGGCGTACGGAGATTCCACCCTAAAATAAATCTGATCGACATCCTGGAGCGTTGCCGTGGTCTGGTCTCCCGCCTTGCGATCGACATCCGACAAAAGCGCGTCTATATAAACGCTATCGGTAAGCCGCCCTTGAATCGAGAGCCGCAGTTCCTGATCGACCTGTGTACCGCCGTCGCCCACCGTCACCTGCATCGTCTTGTAGCCGTGTGTCTCTATTTCAGCACGAGAAGAATCGGTCTCACCCGAACGCACAGTCGAAGATGCAGCCGAAGTCGCGGCATTTTCAGCATCACCTTCATCAAGCGATGCCCTTTTTTCAAGAATAGAAGGGTTCCAAACAGGGAGCGAATCTACATCCAACGCAAAGGCTAAACTGACAAGCAGCAGGCCCAGACAGGGAATCGACCGCATACAAAATTACCGGGAAGGAGTCACAATGCGGAACTGCCTACTAGCGAGCAGCTTCCGGCCAGCCACCAAATCGACACTCCATTCCCCAAGTTCAACCATGTCCGAAGCCAGCATAGAACTGCAAACGTCACCTGTCAGGTTACAAGGTTCCGCATAAATGGTATCTATCCCCTTGTACCAAATGTGGACAAGCGAATCTTCCTGGTAGCTGGCAGAATTCGTGACGACCGAAAACACGTAAAGTCTCGTATTTTCTTCAAAGACGCTGTCGGTGCCGAAGGGTTCCCCGTTCACGATATGGCGGCAGACCGAACTAGTGGCCGGTGCAAGTTCTGTGTCTGCGGGATCCGAAAAATTAACGCCGTCGTCAATAAAGAAAGCGACAAAGCGGTGTACAAAAAAAGTACAGAAGACAACAATCGCAAAAACGGTCGTCTTCCTCAAATTCCTCAGTGGCGGAAACTTGCCTGCCACAAGACCTCCTACCGGACAAGACTGCTCGTATTCTGCGTAAACGCAGGAACGGCTTCCTCCAGTTTTTCGACCAACAGACGGTTGAAATCATCGATGCGGTTCGGAAGCCTGCCCGCATTAAAGACCTGAACAAGCAACAGCGACTGGTCAACAGGGGAAATATAGACAGAACGATTTTCGCCCGTAAACGAAACGGACTGGAAATTTTCTCCGCCGAGCATCACGCCAATCTGGCGCGAAGAGTCAAAAGCCGCAATGCTGAGAACGGCAAGGGGCGTTGCATCTAAATCGGACCCGAGGGTGCCGACTTCGGCAACAATGTTTCCATCACGATGGCACAGAACAACATATTCGCACTTAACACTCGCTTGGTATGCGGCCATCAACCGACGCACTTTATTAGCATCATCTGAATAAATTGTATAATCGCTCATATTCGAATTACACCAAACTACAATTAAACTTTACGTATCTTTCGGCTTGTACGGGCGCAAGACGATTTCGTCATCATCCGTCGAAGTTTGCTTTTCGACAACGCGACCGAACGTCGGCATTCTAGGAACGGCAGTCGCCACACGCGGACGTGCAAACGGCGAGGACATGGCGCCCTTCTGGAACAAGCCTGAACCAGCACCGCCGGAGTTCCCCAAGTTTGCGGACGGCTTTGCGGCAAACGATGGCATACGGAACGGCGATGTAGGCTGTTGCGGAGTGGCAACACCGATGTTTTGGGCTCCGCCTTGTTCTGCGCCATCAACAGTACCGCCATCTTTTGTAACGGACACTTCATGAATGCCCGTATTGCCTGCGCTAGCGGCGGCCTTACGCAAAAAGCCCTGCTTCACGTTGAACTTTTCGATAACCAACATGGCTATCGTCTTAAGCGTTGTCACGACGCCCTTACCGTTATGGGCGGTTGCCGGAAAGAACGGAATCTTCTTGTCCGGATTGAGCTGTTCGTTCATCTCGTCCAGGGTAAAGACATTTTCCATGTCGCGCTTGTTATACTGGAGCACGAACGGAATATCGTCCAGGTTCATGCCGTAGTCCTGCAAGTTTTGACGAAGATTCTGGAGACTCTCCAAATTTTCGGCCTGACGGGAACGCTGGGAGTCCGCCACAAAAACGATACCATCGACTCCGCGAAGCACAAGTTTACGTGTACTGTTGTAATAAACCTGACCAGGTACGGTATAAAGTTGAAAACGTGTCTTAAAGCCCTTGATGTCGCCCAAGTTCAAAGGTAAAAAGTCAAAGAACAAGGTCCTATCACCTTCTGTAGCAAGCGAGACCATGTCCGTTCGCTTATCTTGGGGCATTTTCTGGTGAATCACCTGGAGGTTCGTAGTTTTACCACTAAGACCAGGACCATAATAAACGACCTTACAGCTTATTTCTCTTGTAGCAAAATTAATAGACGACATTATAATTCCTTGAAACCCAATATCTAATCTAGTAAAAAAAGTTCGCCAAACTAAAAAATATTTTTTTATTTCGGCTTTTTTTAAGCAAATTCAACATTTTTCCAGATTAGCATTGTATATCACATCATCAGTCGCCCCAGTGTAAATATTTTTCAACATTTGTTTCATAAACAAAAAACGCCCGATATGCTATAGCATACCGGTTCGTTTTCAGCAAAACCTTCTAAAAGTTTTTAATTAAGCGAGGCCGTTGATGACCTTGGCAACCTTGGCCTTGTAGTTGGCAGCACGGTTGGCGCAGAAACCAGCGCGGTGAGAAACGGCAGCCTTGTCGAGCATGCTGAAGAGTTTCGGCATTTCTTCGAGGGCAGCAGCTTTCGTAGAAGCGGTACGGATAACCTTGAGGCTAGCACGGATAGCGCTACGAGTGGAACGGTTCATTGCGTTGGCCTTTTCGGCCTGGAGCAAACGCTTTTTGCAAGACTTGTGTTGAGGCACCTTAAAATCTCCGGGTGAAAACCTACTTTAAAAATGTTAGCACAAAGATAGTAAAAGTTTGGAAGTTGTCAAGGGGGGGTTTAGACGAGAGACGAGAGACGAAAGACAAAAGACGAGAGATTAAAGCATTTCGTCATCCTGAAGGGAGCGCATGCGACCGATAGGATCCAGTGAAGTTTTAGTTGGTAGAACACTAAGTTCTATATTTTACACCATGATTCCGTTCATCAACGTACGTGCGCAGCGCGAAGCTTATAAGTCAGAATTTTTGCAGGCCGAACAGCAAGTCCTTGACAGTGGATGTTTTATCGGGGGACCGGTGGTCCAATCGCTGGAAAGAGAACTGGCCGATTTTTGCAATTCTGGGAAAGACAGCGCGGAACCCGAAACCAGGGCCATCACATGCGCCAGCGGCACCGACGCCCTCACCATCGCTCTCATGGCCTTCGGGCTTGAACCAGAAGACGAAGTCATCGTCCCGGACTTTACCTTTATCGCCCCCGCCGAATGTGTGATGCGCCTCGGAGGCATCCCGAAATTTGCGGACATCGATCCGGAAACGCTCCAAGTCAGCGCCGAAAGCCTCGAGCAACGCATTACCGCCAAGACAAAAGGAATCATCGCGGTCAACTTGTTCGGCCAGTGCGCTCCCTACCGCGAAATCAAGGAAATCGCTAAAAAGCACAGACTTTGGCTTATCGAAGATTCCGCCCAAGCGTTCGGAGCAACGCAATGCGGACAAAACGCCTGCACGTTCGGGGATATTTCCATCACGAGCTTTTACCCGGCAAAGCCGCTCGGTTGCTACGGGGACGGCGGAGCGCTTTTCACAAGCAACGATGAACTCGCACAAAAAATCCGCCTCATTGCGAACCACGGCAGTCAGACGCGCTACGTTCACGAGATTTGCGGCATGAACAGCAGACTCGACGCCATCCAAGCAGCGGTTCTCCGCGTGAAACT
>JAFWRL010000144.1 GCA_017520105.1 Fibrobacter sp. | reverse complement strand
GGTATGAATGGACTGTGAACGTGGCGAAGGCTGGGGACTATACCGTGTTTGCCTCTGTCGCGACAGAAAATTCGACTTCTAGCTTCTCGCTTTCTGTTGATGGCAAGGTCGCCGTTGAAAAGGTCGCCCTTTCCGGTTCAAGTTTCGACGATTTCAGCAATGTAAAGGCTAACATCAACCTCCCGGCAGGCAAGCATATCCTCCGCATGGATGTGACCGGTTCCTGGTTTGATATCGACTATTTCAACTTTGTCGAAGGCAAGGATGCTGCTGATCCGGAGAATAAGGGTAACGATAATCCCGGTCAAGGTGGTGACAATCCGGGCCAAGGTGGCGATAACCCGGGTCAAGCCATCCAGACGAAAATCCACATGGAAACTCCGGTGCTTGGCGCCTACGATGTCTTTGACGTGAACGGTGTCCGTCTTGGTCGCATGAGGGCCTATACCATGGAAGATGCTGTGCAAATCCTCAAGACTACGAGCGAAATCAAGACTCAAGGCATCTACTTGCTCCGCTCCGTGAGAAATGGCGCAGTGAAGTCCGTTCGTATCGCTCGCTAAAAGAATTCCTAATCCATAGTTTCCCTAGTCCAAGGGAAGCTTAAATACCCCAAAGCCTTCGAGGTGATTCTCGAAGGCTCTTTTGTTCGGTGAAAATGAAGTCATGCACTTTCTACAGGATAGTTTATTTGTCAAGGAATTCTACGCATCCGTAAAGGGATTCCAGCAACGGGTTTTCTGAATCAATCCTGTTCCATGTCTGCATGGCCTTAATGACGCAGGGTCTCTTATGGCCTTTGATTGTAAGGTTGCAGTTGAAATGGAATGAATCGTTTGTATGCAACGAATCGAACAGCAACTTTGAAAAACTGTTCCAGTTGTCCCGTCCGAAGGTGTCCCAGAATAAGCGCTTCCTTTCCGGTTCTACCATAATCTGCGGAGCGTCGAGAATTTTGGCCCCGTTGGGAGATAGTTTCAGTACGGATGGACCATACGTGTATTCGAAAACAATCCCTTTTTGGAAAGACTCGAAAAACTTGCTTTTTTTATGTTCGTTGTTGTATCGCTGAAGCACAAAGTCGTCCGGAATTTCTCCGTCGTTTTCAAAGAAAAATCGTGCGATTTTGGTAAAGTTATCATCGCTCAATCGACCGCTGTCTTTTTCGCTCATCTCGGTAGGTAAACTGTCGGCGACATCGTTCAGGCATTCCAAAAGCAACGGGTTGAAGACTCCACATTTGTTGTTGCGGATCATGTTGAGCGCTTTTTCGTGGGAGTACGCTTCTTTGTAGCAGCGTTCGTTTGTCAGAGCGTCATAGACGTCGGCGATAGAGACTATTTGTGCGGCGATGGGGATGTCGTTTCCTTGGAGCCCATCGGGGTAGCCTTTCCCGTTCCAGCGTTCATGATGCCATCTGCAAATTTCGTAGGTGAACCTCATCAACGACTCGTTCTTGAAGAACTGCATGCCTTCGAGCATCCTGGCGCCGTTCACGGTGTGCTGTTTCATGATTTCGAATTCTTCCGCAGTCAGCCATCCGGGCTTGTTCAGAATCTCGTCGGGAATCGTAATTTTCCCGATGTCGTGCATTGCCGATGCAGTCGCGATGGTATTGATGTCTTCTTCGGTGATGTTGTATTCGTTGGTGCGCTTGAGCAGGGCCCGGAGAAGAATGTCGGTAAGCATCGTGATGTGCCAGATGTGTTGCCCACTTTCGCCATTGCGGAATTCTACAATATGGCTTAAAATGGAAATCAGCATGTCGCTGTTCCGGGTCCTTTCATATATTTTATTTGTAACCAGCTCGGACAGCTGCATCTGCTTGACGTAAAGGCGGATAGTATTGCGGACCCGGGTTTGGACAATCATCTGGTCGAACGGACGGTAAATGAAATCTGTGACACCCAGTGAAAAAGCCTTTCCCACTTGTGCACAGCCCGTTTCGGCAGAAATCATGACGACCGGAGTTCCCTTGATCCAACCTTTTTCGTTCATGACTTCAAGGACTTCCAGTCCGTCGCGTCCAGGCATGACGATGTCCAGTAAAACAAGCGTAATGTCTTTTGCTTTTTTCTCGAGAATTTGAATCGCCTCGTCTCCATCCTTGGCTTCGATAATGTCGTATTCGTCGCAGAGCAGGTCCGAAAGAATGGATCTGTTCATGGCGTCGTCATCGACAATTAAAATTCTTGCCTGCTTATTGCTCATGGTCAGATGTATATTTTCTCGATTCTTAGTACCGGGTGCCGGTATATTTTTAATTTAAGAAAAAAGTCGCAAAAGGGGCGATGTCCCCTGTGAATTTTCTAAATTTTCACTTCGAAATGCCGAAACCAGCGAATTACTTCCCCGCCATAGACGGCCTGCGCCTGTTGGCTAGCCTCAATATCGTGATGCTCCACTTGGGCAGTTCTAGCGCTATTACTTACTTGTCCGACTGCAAGTGGCTAATGCCTATTATTTCGGCTCCCGCCTTTGCTGCAGGTATTTTTTACGTCCTTGCCGGGTTCCTCTTTGCAAGCAAGTTCAGCGACCCGGAACGCCGCATACCCGTGATTCCCTTTATGTTCAGCCGCATTGCCAAGCTTTACCGGTTGCACTTCTTCATGACACTCCTCATGTTCGTGGTCGTCGTGTTCAAGATGAGCGGATATGCGCATGTGCCTAGCTTTTCCGAAATCGGCGATTGCGCTGCGGCGGGGCTTTCGAAGATGTTCCATCCATGGCGGAGCTTGCTTATGCATCTCACGCTCACGTGGTCCATCGTTCCTGATTTGGGCATGAAGCTGAATGAGCCTTCGTGGTCGTTGACGAGCTTTTTCCTTTGCTACGCCATCACGCCGTGGGTGAGCCGTTGGCTGTTTCGGCAGAACCGCCGGACGCTCTGGGTGTTGTTCGGTGCCGTTTTTATTCCTGGAATCATCTGGGCGGTCGTGTTCGGTTGCACAAACAATCTTTGGTTTAGCGGTTTTGATGCAAAGTACCGCTTTTTCCACATGTTTGCGCCGGTGCGCGTCTTTGAATATCTGTTTGGCATGGTACTTTACCGACTTTACAGTGAGGGCGTTTTCGATTGGCTCAAGAAAGACTACGTGAGCGGCTTTGCGCAGGCGATTTTGCTCCTCGCTTTGTACGGGAGCCTTTTCCTTATGCGTCCGGGCATGAACCCTGGCTACAATTACTTTATGCACCATAGCCTCCCGATTTTCATTTACGGCATGTTTGTGCTGAGCCTTCTCTCGGGCAAGGGCTTTTTGGCGTGGTTCTTCTGCATCCCGCTCGTGCGCCGTGTCGGTCGCGCCTCGTTCTACCCTTATTTGATCCACCTGCCCATTATCACGTTTGCGTGGGGCATTTGCAACTTGAACTGCCCGAAAAATACCATTCTTCTGCTCATTTTTATCTATACCGTGAGCACGCTTTACATGGAATTCAAAATCTGGCGTAAGAGAAGTAGGCAGTTAGCGGTGAGCCGTGAAGAGCGTCATCCTGAACAACGTGAAAGATCCACTGCTAACTAGAGACGTTCTTATTGCATCCACTAGTAACTACTAACTAGTAACTAAGTAAAAGCGTTCTAAATAGCTTTTTTTGTCGATGCTCGGCTTTGTTTTGAAAAAAATAAGTGTATTTTATATTAGGGAACAACCGCAATGGGTTGTTTGGTGAGAATTTGTAGGAGAAAATACCATGGATTGCCTCGAGACTTCGGACTTGACGCATGCACTCCTTTCGAGTGCGGGTGTTGGCCTATGGTCGATTGAGCTTGACAGTGGCAAGCCTCCTAGAATGTATGCCGATAAAGCCTTTCTCCAGATTTTAGGTTTACCCGAAGAAACGCTCCCCGAAGATCTCTATAACTTATGGTGCAATAACATTGACCTTTCGTATTATGAAGCGTTTGCCGAATCTATCGAGCAAATGACTCGCGGTGAAATGTCAGAACTGGAATACGCTTGGAATCACCAGTCCCGTGGAATTATTTTCATCAGGAGCCATGGGGGCCGCAATAACGAATATACGCAGGGCGTTCGTCTAGAAGGTTGCGGCGTTGACGTGACCGAGCAAATTGATTTCAAAATACATTTGCAAGAACTGGACCAGTATTCCGATATCGCGAATACGCTGGGCGATGGCTTTGACAACATTTACTATGTCAATATCGAAGACAATTCCTTTATTGAATTTAGCGCCCAGGGAGTCATGAAGACGCTCGATGCCAAAATGAGCCAGGATTTTTTTGAAGGGCTTGAACTGGCGCTAGAAAAGGTTGTTGTTCGTGACGACTGGAGTGCGGTCAGGAATTTTATTTGTAAAGACAATTTGTTGAACGCCTTGGAAAACGATAGGGCGGTGTCTGTAGCGTTCCGTTTCTTGATTGACGGACAATCGGTGTTTTACCGTTTGAAGGCCGCAAAGACTCCCGATTCCGACAACCACATCGTCGTGACTCTTGAAAACGTCGATGAAGAGGAGACCGCGAAGGCCGAACGCCAAGCGGTTGCGAACCGCGACATGGCTGTGATTTCCGGCCTGTCCGATGACTTTGGCTGTGTTGTCTATGTCGATTACGGGACTCTTGCCGAGGCGCATTATCGCTTTGACCCTTTGTTCGAAAAGTACATCCCCGGCTGGTCCAGAATCAATAATTTTGGGACACGTTTGGAAGTCCTTGTCAATACCCTTGTGCATCCGGCGGACCGCGAGGCGTTCTGCATCGCAACAGAACCGGCCAAGGTTCTTGAAATGGTCGATAAGGAACACTTGTACTTTGTCAACTTCAGGTTGCAGATCAATGACGAAGACATTTACTATCAAATTAAGTTCGTCAAGGATGAAAATTTTAAAAATCATGTAATTGCCGGCTTCCACAGTGTCGATGCTGAGACCAAACGCGAAATGTCGAACCTCGAAAAAGCGGAACTGGCGAACAAGGCGAAGAGCGCGTTCCTTTTCAACATGTCGCACGATATCCGTACGCCGCTAAATGCGATGATTGGCTTTACTGACATGGCCATCAAGAATATCGAAGACAAGGGCAAGGCGCTGGATTGCCTGGGTAAGTCCAAACTCTCGAGTGAACACCTTCTGTCGTTGGTCAACGATGTGCTGGATATGTCGCGCATCGAAAGCGGCAAGGTGGAACTGGACTTGAACCCCATTAACATCGACGAAAGTGGCGAAGACTATGTTCCCATGCTAAAATCGCTCGCCGAAAAGAAGAACGTGGGCTTTCAGTTTGTACGTCACGATATCCAAGACCGCTATGTCTATGTCGATTTTCTGCGATTGAACCAAGTGCTCATCAATATAGCCTCGAATGCCGTGAAATACACTCCTTCGGGCGGGTTCGTCTCGGTCGATGTGCGGCAGATACCGTCGGACCGCGAAGGCTACGGTATGTATGAATTTGTTGTTAGTGACACCGGCATTGGCATGAGCGAGGAATACCAGAAACACCTTTTCAACGAATTTCACGCGAAAGAACTTCGACGGTCAGCAAGCAGCAGGGAACTGGCCTCGGCCTTGCCATTTCCAAGCGCATCATCGACATGATGGAAGGAACCATCGATGTCAAGAGCGAAGTGGGCCGCGGTTCTACGTTTACGATTCGCGTGCCGTTGCGGTTGCAGGAAAATCCGGAAGCTGTGGAACAGGTCCGTTTTTGCCATTCCGAAAAAGAATCGATTTCCTTCGAAGGTTTCAAAGTTCTCGTCGTCGAAGACAACGACTTGAATCTCGAAATATCAAGGGACATTCTTGAAAGTGCTGGAATCGTTGTGGAATCTGCACAGGATGGTTCCGTTGCGGTTGAACTCCTGAAAAAGAATGGTCCCGATTATTACGGTTGTATCTTGATGGATATCCAGATGCCGGTGATGGACGGTTTCGAATCAACGCGGACGATTCGAGCGATGTTCCCGGACAAGCATATTCCGATTATTGCTTTGTCTGCAAATGCCTTTGACGAGGACCGTCATAAGTCGCTAGAGGCTGGGATGGATGGACACTTGTCCAAGCCGATTGTCGTGGCGCAACTCGAAGACGCGCTGAAGAAATTCTTGCATTAGCTCAACTGTTTTATTCCGGCGATGGCGGCAATATAATCCAGTTCAACCTGTTCCAGAAGGTCCTGCGATTTTGCGGTAAAAGAACCCGGCCTCAAGTTTTCGGTCAAATCGCTGCTTGAACTTGCAAGCTTGCTCAATCCGAGATTAGCCGCGACGCCTTTTAATGTGTGCGCTGCGCGAAACGCTGTCTTGGCATCATTATTGTCAAAAGCGTTCTTGAGCTCGCCAAAACTAGGGTCGTTGAGGAAAAGCCCAAGGTACTTTGCAATGCGCGATTCCAGGCGGAGCCTGCTAAGGACATCGTCAAATGATTCACCAAGGGAACTGTAAAATTCGAAAAGTGTCATAAAAATTTCCTTTATTTTAAAACGTCGATATGCCCATAGACAGATGAAAGGGTGGGGTTGTTCTTGATATTTCCTTTCCATATTTGAATATACGAAACTTGGCAGGGGACGTCTTTGCCGTCTATGAAAAGGTGTATCCGGGTGAGGATGAGACCATCTTCAAGGACCGGGTGATTTTGTAGAAGATTCTTTATTTTTTTCCAGTTGTCGTTACGGATGCCTGATATTTGTGTTTCGTCGTCTTCGGTGATTGTCTTTGGAAGTCCGAGTTTCTTTGCTGCGGTTGGGGAAAATTTCATGATGGACGGGGTATAGGTGTATTCAAACAAAATGCCGTCTAGCATGGACTCGAAGAAATTGCTTTTCTTGCGTTCGTTGATGAATTGCTGGAAAGCCTGGTTGTATATGGGGTGATTCTTGTCCTTCATCATGGAATCGGCGATGTAGAAGAAATCCTTGTCGGCCTGCCTGTCCCAGTCGAATGTTTGCAGCGAATGGACGAGCTTGTCCGCGATGGCGTTGAGACATTCTATTAGGAGCGGGTTGAAAACGCCGCATTCCTTATTGTTGATCATCTCGAGAGCCTTCTCGTGGGTGTAGGCTTTTTTGTAGCAGCGTTCGCTCGTAAGTGCGTCATAGACGTCTGCAATCGAGACTATCTGGGCCGCTATCGGGATTTCGTCGCCCTTGAGCCCGTCCGGGTATCCGCGTCCGTCGAAGCGTTCGTGGTGCCAGCGGCATATTTCGTAGGCGTATTTCATCAGCGGCTCTTTTTTCCCGAGAGGTACGGCATTAAGCATCTGGGCGCAGTTGATGGTATGCCCTTTCATTATGTTGAATTCTTCGGGAGTGAGCCTGCCCGGCTTGTTTAAAATGGAATCGGGGATGGTGATCTTTCCGATGTCGTGCATGGACGATGCCGTACTGATAATGCCGATGTCGTCCCTGTTGATTTTGTACTTGTCGCTTCGACGTAGGAGCTCGCGTAGGAGCATTTCTGTGATGGTGTTGATGTGCAGGATGTGGAGTCCGCTTTCGCCATTGCGGAACTCGACGACATGGCTCAGCATGGTCACCATCATGCTGTTGTTGCGCGTCTTTTCGTAAATCTGGCTTAGGACCAAGTCCGAAAGTTTTTTCTGTTTCGTGTAGAGGCGGATGGTGTTGGTGACTCGGTTCATGAGGACCATCTCGTCGAACGGCCGCTCGATAAAATCGGTGACGCCGAGCGAATACGCACCTTCGATGAGCGAATGGGAATTTTCCACCGAAATCATGATGACCGGAATTTCTTTAATCCAGCCGTTCTTGTTCATGATGGAAAGGACTTCCATGCCGTCTTTTTCGGGCATGACCATGTCGAGAAGCACCAGGGCGATTTCGTAGGTTTTCTCTCTCAGGAAAATGAGTGCTTCGTTGCCGTTTTTGGCTTCAAGAATATCGTATTTGTCACGGAGAACGTCGGACAGCAATGTTCTGTTCAAGGCCACATCGTCAACAATAAGTATAAGAGGGCGCTTTTCATCCATGTCCGTGTTCCTTTTTATCCCAAAACAATATACCCTAAATCTATATATTTTTAATGTTTTAACGTAAGAAAAATGTAACTTTCTTTTTGATGGATGCTTAAGAGTGTGATTTTACGCATTTTATCAAGAGTTTTACAAAACTAGCCTTGATTTTTTCAGGTGTATCAAACTATCTTTTATATTGGATGGGTGAAATCTTTTTTAAAAAAGGAATTCATATGAAAAATTTGGTAAAAGCCATGTTTGGCGTTGCTGCAGTTGCTGCAGTATCGACTTATGCAGGAAGTTTCCCGTTCCCGCAAAACATGAAGTATCCGCACGGCAATATCATCGAATATGCCGATACGGATGTGATTAAACAACACTACGAATCCTGGAAGAAGGCCTGGTACAGTGCCAGCCAGGGCTGGGTCTATGCTCCTGAAGGAACTTGCTCTACCGTTTCCGAAGCTATTGCTTACGGTATGTTGATTTCTGTCTATATGGACGATCAGACCGTGTTCGACAAGCTCTATGGAACTTGGAAGTCCAATGGCGGTAACGGCGCCGGTATGAACTGGCGTGTTGGTTGCCAGGGCGGTTCCGGTTCTGCATCCGACGCTGACTTCGACGCTGCTCTCGCTCTCGTGATGGCTTCCAAGCAGTGGGGTGGTTCTTACCTCAACGACGCCAAGACGCTTATCAGCTGGATTGCTACTAACGATATCAATGGCGGCAAGATTAAGCCGGGTAACCAGTGGAATGACGCTTTCAACCCGAGCTATTCTACTACGGCAAACTTCCAGCTTTTCCAGGATGTTGCCGGCGGTTCTTGGTCTAGCGTGATTTCTCAGACCTATACCGAATTGAGCGCTTGCCAGGATGCTACGACCGGTCTTGTTCCGGACTGGTGCGACTGGAGCGGTCACAAGCCGACCAAGACGTCTGCGGCTGTTTCCAACGACATCGGTTTCTACGATGACGCTGCCCGTACTCCGTGGCGCATGGCATGGGCTTATTACTGGTATGGCGATACGAAGGCCCAGGCTTTCAATAAGAAAGTTGTCGATTGGCTTATTCCGACGACCCGCACTGCTAGTGGCGTGAATTCTGGTTATGCCTATACTGGCGGAAAGTACATCGCGGATGAAAGCGATATCCGTAACTTTGTTTCTTCTACGTTCTCCGGCGGTCTTGGCCTTGCAGTATCTTCTTTCGATACCGAAGAAGCAAAGACTTACCTGACCACGGTTTATAAGGTTCTTGTTGAACAAAAGAGCTGCGCCAAGGCTGAAGGTTGCGGTGAAGGTTCTAACCCGGGTGAAAAGTACTATCCGGCTACTTTGAACATGCTCTACCTTCTCCTCGTGACGGGTAACATGCCTAACCTCTATAAGACGGATGGCTTTACCAAGTTCACTCCGGACCCGACCAAGGCTCCGTCCATCAAGGAAGGTGATGGCAAGCATTTGGAATTCGGTGATACGACTGTTGGTGTTTCTGGTCTCTGGAATTGGGGTGCATACCACGACAAGCTTGGCATTGGTACCAAGATGGTTCCGGACTCTGGCTCATCTCCGCTTTACCAGTTGGATGACGGTTCTATCATTGCTCGCGCTTCCATGGAAATCGGCCCGGAACCGGAATGGACTGAAGAAAAGGCTAAGGCCGGTCTCCTCGAGTAACCGTCTGCCGGTATCGCAGTCTCCTTCAAGAAGGACGATTGCAAGAAGGATAATAGCTGCGGTGTGGACTTCAAGGCTCTCGGTGTCAAGTACATCCGCGTGACCGCTAAGACTTCTGGCCCGATCCGCATGGCTATCCTCAATACCATCACGGACGAAAACGAAAAGAATAAGGTTGAAAATGCAGGTGCCGGTTCTGAACCGGGTGTGTATGTTGACAATTCTTCCGATTATAAGGAAGTTGTCTATGATATGACTCCGCTTGACTACGGCTTCAAGGGTACCGGTACTAAGGACGGTGCAATTGACATCCTCGACTGGGTTAACAAGAACAACGCTCCGGAAGGTGTTAAGATTCTCCAGAATATCAAGGGTATCAAGTGGGAAGTCAAGGACGCCAAGGGTGGTATCGGTGAAATCTCCATCAAGGCTGTTGAATTCCTCGATGATTCTAAGCAGGTGATTGATTACACCAAGATCACTGGCCTCAAGATTGAACCGAAGGTTCAGCCGAAGGATACCACTGTTACTCCGCCGGGTCCGGGTCAAGCTATCTACAAGGTTTCCTTGTTGCCGAGCTTCAGCGTCCAAACCGCTGGCATGCAGATCCAGATCAATGGCATCAAGGCCGGTAGCGTGTTCGGTGTCTATGACATCATGGGCAAGGTCATTTCCTCTGGTATCGCTCTCAGCGACAACATGAATGTCCGCGTCCCGATGGCCGGTTCTTACATCGTTCGCGTCGGTTCTAACATGCGCCGCGTCAACGTGAAGTAATCCGCGTCAAATTTGAATTGCAAAAAGCCGAGGCGAAAGCCCCGGTTTTTTTTACGTACTTGAGTGTCGAAGAATTTTATATTAATCGACATGAATATTGTTCAATTCTCTTTTGTCACCCCGGCCTGAGCCTGCCCCGGACATGTTCCGGGGTGCCGAGGTCGGATTTTTTTTGAGAATTTGCTTTGTCGTTTACTATAAAGTTAAACGTGATTAAAGAACTTGCCGTTCGCTTTGATAAGCGAATTCTATTAGCTTTTTGCCTTCTTCTGAAACGAAATATTCGACTAGCTGGTGCAATTGCGTTTTGGGGTTGTCCGCATCGTAGTACATGCAGATATCGAAACGCAGAGGATAGTCTTTTGAAGTGGGCGGGGCTCCGTCAATGGTGATGCAGCGCGTCTGGACGGAAGCGTACATTCGGGCGTAATACGACCAGAAAATGTTTCCGATGCTGTTGGAATCGTCTCCGACAACGTTAACGAGATCCGGCATTGCTTCGATATCGCTTTGTGGTAAATTTGCCGGTTCTCTTTCCGTAATGCCGAGGTTAAACGCATTGCGGCTAACGTTTTTTTCTGCAGTTAGCTGGTAGTTATGGATGGCTTGGTCTTCGCCTCCGACTTCTTGCCAATTCTGGATTTTCCCTAAGTAGATATTCTTGAGTTGCGATAAATTAAGTCCTTTTATAGGATTGTTCTTGTTTACTAGAATGGCTAGGGGGTCTTGAAAAATGGGTACGCACTGCAGCCGCTTGACTTTTTTCTGGACTTGTTCTAAATTCTTTTTGCTGGCCAGTGATATGTACATGTCAATTCGGCCTTCCGCCAAATCCGAAAATCCTTTGCTATTGGAGGTCTTGTCTAGGCTTTTTCTTTCGGTAAAACAATGCGGTTCAAATATGTTTTGGCAAATCCCAGCCATTGCTGGGTAAAATGCGGATGCGGCGCTGATTTTCAGTTCGTCATCTGTTATTCGAAATGAAGTCTCGAATTTACGGAGAATGTTGTCTTTGCGAAAGGGAACGAACTTTATTGTGGGGACTACTAATAAATTTTCTTTGTTCATGGCCCCAAAATATAAAAATTATCGCGAAACTTTCTTTGTAATGGCTGCTTGGCCTTTGGCTTCGGCGCGGATGATGTACGTGCCCTTGGGGTAGTTTGCCGGAACGGCAAAATCGCTTACGGTTCCGAGGCGGTTCCCGTTCAGGTCGAACAGCGTGAACTTTGTATAGACTGTGCTGTTCTGCACGTTGCCCAATTGAATTTTCGGGAGGGCCGTTGAGGTGTCCTTCGTTGAGTCTGTTGGGGGGATTGCAGTTGTGTCTTGGGGATGCGTTGTAGAATCGCCTGCGCCTGCTTTACGCACCTTGAGAGTTTTCGACATGAATTCGATGATGTAGGAGCCGTCGCTTTCGGGGGTAATCTTTTGTCCGTCCTGTTCGACGACAACGTTTTCGCCGACGCTTTTGGTGTCGATGTTCACACGGAGCGGAATGCTTTTGGGCATGTGCTCGTTCGGGATTTTCCAGCTCACGGTGAAGCCGTTATCGGTGGCGGTCGAGGTCGCTGCATCGACGATAAAATGGGCGCGGTAGTAGGCGCCGATGGTGCCGAAGGGTGCTACCCAGAGCTTGTCTTCGATGGCTCGCTCGAAAATTTTCTTGATGTCGGCAGGGTCAATGGCGTAGTCGTCGCCTTTGTCGTCGGTTACGCCGTGGTTCAATACTACAAGCCAAGTGCCGCCCTTGATTTGGACTTCCCACGGCTCGGCGCCTGCGAAGTTGCCGATGAACGCGGCCGTGTCCATTGCCGTAAGCATTTCGGGGACCGTGGCTCCCGAACGCGTCCAGATTTTTGCCTTGAGCGCAAGCCAATCCGGTTCGGTGTCCCATTCGTTTCGACCGTGCCATCCGCAGTCGCGGTTGATGAAATGCCGCGTGTCGATGACGCTTTTGACTTGGTCGTTGTTTTCGCAGAACGGTGTCGCAAACGATATGACATTTGTGCTTACGCCTTCGTCGTCGAGTATTTTTTCAATGTTGTCTGCAAACTTGACAATTTCTTCGTTCAGTTCTTCGTTGTTCGTGATGCCGCTCAGGTGGCCGTGATTCTTGGCATGGTTCCCAATTTCGTGCCCTGCTTTGGCGAGGGCTGCAAACCCGGCTGCGTTCTGCTTGAGTCCGTTCCCCATGTCCGTCAAGAAGAACGTGACGTGGACATCCGGTAACCCGTCGAGAACGGGCTTTAAGTTTTGCACCTGGTTTTCAAGCGCATCGTCAAAGGTGAAACTCACGGCACCGACATGGCCGTTCCAGGGGATAGTTTTGATAGGTGCTGCCATGCTGAATCCTGTGAGCCCGAAGGCGAATGTGCATGCCGTAACGGCTTTTATATTTGAAAATAATTTGTTGTTCATATCCACGTCCAAACAACTTTTTTATAAAGATAATATAGAATAGTGGGGGTGTGAGGGTAATGTAATAGTTAGTGGTTATGAATGAAAAATTAAAAGTTAAAAATGAAAAATGGTAAATTCACTCTTCATTCTTCATTTTTCATTTTTCATCCTTCATTTGCCTCAGAGCGAAGTGAGCTTGGTGCATTGAGATTATTCTTTGGCGGTAAAGTACAGCAATGATTTAGTGATAAAAATGGAAAGACTGATTTTCCAATCGACTTTGTAGTATTTTGCGACATCGAATTCTATTAATGAAAAATCAAATCTTGCGGACCATCCAAAATCGAATTTGGAATTTGTTATTCTGACAAGCAGTAATAAAGAAAGCTAAATGAGGCGCATGTTAGGAATATACAATTTTAGACATGCAAAAAATCCCGGAGGATTTTCTCCGAGATTTTGTTTGTAAAAGAACTCTGCGAACTTAAAGTTACATGGCTTCGAGCTTTTTGCCCTTGGTTTCGTTCACCAGCTTGGCGACGAATACAAAGCTTATGGCGGCGAAAGCCGTGTAAATCAAGTAAGTCGGGCCGATGCCGATGCCGTGTTCGCCGACGAGAACGGGGAACGACCAACTGACCAAGAAGTTTGCACCCCACTGGGCAAGGCCGCAAATGGAGATGGCGACCGCACGGATGCGGTTGTTGAACATTTCGCCGAGCATCACCCACATCACCGGACCCCATGTTGCAGCGAAGAATGCCACGTAGAAGTTTGCCGCGAGGAGGGCGAAGATGCCGCTGGAGCCCACGAGGTTGCCGCTTGCGTCAGAACCGAAGAGGAAACAGCAGGCGAGAGTGCCGAGCGTGACAGCCATACCCGCAGAACCGATGAGCAAAAGCGGCTTACGTCCAATCTTGTCGATGAGGAGAATCGCGGCGATAGTCATGGTCAAGTTGATAGCGCTGGAAATCACGCTTGTGAGGAATGCGTCGCTTTCGCCAAAGCCCACACTCTGCCAAAGCATGGAACCGTAATAGAAGATAACGTTGATACCTACAAGCTGCTGGAGAATGGCGAGACCGAGACCCGCCCAGACAATCGGTGCGATGCGCTTTTTGCCTGCGATGGTTTCCAAGAGGTCCGAAAGTTTTGCTGGCTTGTCGCTCTTGAAGGATTCTTGGATTTCGATGGCTTTTTCCTTGATGCCGACGCTAGCGATAAGCGAAAGGACTTTCTCGGCTTCTTTCATGCGGCCCTTGCTGACAAGGTAACGTGGAGATTCCGGAAGCTGCCAAGCGGCAATGCCGTAAATGAGGGCCGGGATAGCTTCGACCCAGAACATCACTTTCCACGAGTGGATCCCCATAATCATATTGCTTGCGGAACCTGAGATGCGAACGATGATGTAGTTCGAAAGTAAAGCCACGAAAATGCCGATAACGATGGCGAACTGCTGCATGGAACCGAGTCGCCCGCGCAAATGTGCCGGGGATGTTTCGGCAATGTAAATCGGGGCGATGATGGATGCCACACCGATACCCACACCGCCAATCACGCGCCATGCGATGAAATCGTAGATGGTGAAGGGAAGGCCAGACCCGATAGCACTTATGAAAAAGAGGACGGATGCCGCAATCATGCATCGCACTCGTCCAAATTTATCAGCTAGGCGGCCGGCAAAGTATGCCCCGACGGCAGCGCCAATCAGTGCAAGCGAAACTGCAAGCCCGAGCTGCATGTCGTTGCAGTTGAAATATCCCTTGAGTGCCACGTTGGCACCGTTAATCACGGACGAGTCAAAACCGAATAGAAACCCTCCGATGGCAGCGGAAAGGGTTATCATGATGACGTGTCCAACGTTGTAATTGTCTTCTACTGCCATTTTTGTACCTCTTTTTTTATTTTGTCAAATGGGTTAGTCGCTAATATAGCTATCAAGGAATTGTAAATTCAAGGTTTACGAAAAAACTCGATATTCCAAAAAGGACTAACGTTTTTCTTACATGAGTCGAAAGTTGCGTGCCCACTGCTCCCGTCTCGTTTATAAGTAGATATATATAATTTTCTTATGGCGGGCGAGCTTTTTGCATTTTTTTGTGAAGGCTACCTCTAAAAATACATCTTTTTCGTAAAAATGGATTTTCTTTCGCTTTCACAACCTGAAAAAGTCCACTTTTTGCCCTTTACCCCATTCCATTCCGGGCCTTTCGGCCCGGTTTTTCGCCCCGGGGGCGCCCGCT
>JAFWRL010000143.1 GCA_017520105.1 Fibrobacter sp. | reverse complement strand
GACATCAACTTCGAAGTCGCCGAAGAAGAAGAAAAGCGCCGCCGTCACGACGTGATGAGCCACGTCTATGCTTACGGCGTGCAGTGCCCGAAGGCCAAGGGCATCATCCACCTCGGTGCAACGTCTGCATTCGTGGGCGACAACACCGACCTCATCCAGATGCAGCAGGCCATGATTCTCGTGCGCAAGCGTCTTTGCCGCGTGATGGACAAGCTTTCCAAGTTTGCGATGGAATACAAGGACATGGCCCAGCTCGGCGCCACCCACTTCCAGGCCGCCCAGCTCACGACCGTGGGTAAGCGCGCTTGCCTCTGGCTCCAGGACATGCTCATCGACCTCGAAGAACTGAACTTCCTCATCGAAGTTCTCCCGTTCCGCGGCGTGAAGGGCACCACCGGTACGCAGGCGAGCTTCATGGACCTGTTCAACGGCGACGAAGAAAAGATTATGGAACTGGACCGCCGCGTGACCGCCAAGGCAGGCTTCAAGCGCGTGCTCACCATTACCGGTCAGACCTACACCCGCAAGTGGGACAACCGCGTGAACCAGGTGCTCAGTTCCATCGCTCAGAGTTTGCACAAGTTCGCCACCGACATGCGCCTCATGCAGGGCGTGAAGGAAGTGGAAGAACCGTTCGAAAAGACGCAGATTGGCTCTAGCGCCATGGCTTACAAGCGTAACCCGATGCGCAGCGAACGCATCTGCTCCCTGGCCCGTTTCGTGATGGCTCAGGTCAACAGCACAGCCTTCACGCAGGCAACGCAGTGGTTCGAACGCACCCTCGACGATAGTGCGAACAAGCGCCTCGCCATTCCGGAAGCATTCCTCGCCATGGATGCTATGCTTATCATCGCCGAGAACGTCACCAACGGCCTCGTGGTTTATCCGAAGGTTATCGAAAAACGCATCATGGCGGAACTCCCGTTCATGGCTACCGAAAACATCATCATGGAAGGCGTCAAGAACGGTGGCGACCGTCAGGAACTCCACGAAGAAATCCGCGTGATGTCCATGGAAGCTGGCAAGGTCGTCAAGGAACAGGGCAAGGACAACGACTTGCTCGAACGCGTCTTGAAGAACGAAAAGTTCCAGAAGCTCGGCATCACCGAAGAAAAGCTCAAGGAAATCCTCGACCTCCGCAAGTTCGTGGGCCGCGCTCCGGGACAGGTTGTCAAATTTGTTACCGAAGAAGTCCGCCCGGCAATTGAAGCTATCCCAGCGTGGGATTCTATCGACGCTGGAGAGCTGAAGGTTTAATTTGTCATGCCCTGCTTCGACAGGGCATCACCTTCTCAGAATGACATTAAAAAAAACGAGTCCTTTCGGGCTCGTTCTTTTGCTTTGCTGTAATATTTTATGGCTTGTACGGCGGGATGTAATCATCGCCATCGTTGCTTCTGCTTGGTAAATCCATAATCACTCCTTTTTTGCGAAAAATATATGTAGTTTAGAGAATGCTTGGTTGTGAAATATGTCACATTGTGATTTTATTCACATTTGAAAAATCAAAAAAAATTTGATTTATTCCCGTCATAAAGGTGTATTTTATAAGTATGGAGAAAATAAACTTATCAGAATGGACGATGTTCAGCAATCGCCATAATTCCGAGAATTTCAACAGTCCGGATGGCAAGTGGATGCTGAAATTGGGTTTTCCTGGTTTCTGTTCGACGAAAGAAGAATTGCTACGCGAGCAGGATATTTGCCGGAAGGTGGTCTCGCTTGGAATTCCGACGCCGCAAGTGGGCGAGATTGTCGAACAGGACGGCCGTTTGGGCTTGATTTACGAGCGCATAGTGGGGAAGCGTTCAATTTCGAAGTGCGTGGGCGAAAATCCGGAACATCTTGAGGAATATATCCAGGTTTTTGCGGAACATTGCAAAAAAATGCATTCTACGTCGTGCATTCCGGGCACGTTCCAAGATGCCGAAGAAAAATATTTACGCTTGCTCGAAGAATCGAAGATGTTCCCCGAGAATGTCAAGGAATTTGCGCGTAAACTCATCAAGGAAACGCCGAAAGTTTCTCGGTGCCTGCATGGGGATTTGCAGACGGGCAACTTGATTGTGAACGACAATGGCGCGTACTTTATCGATTTGGGGGAATTTGCCTGTGGCAACCCGCTTTACGATTTAGGGTGCTATTATTATTTCTGTCATTATTTGCCGGATGATTTTCTTTTGGCGCCGCATTACATGAATGCGGCGATGATGCACAAGTGCTGGGATGTTTTTGCGAAGTTTTATTTTGGTGCGGACACGCTTGAAAAATTGGCTACGGTCGATGCTCAGGTCAAGCCTTATGTGCTTTTCCCGATTCTCGATTTTGAGCATTTGCTGGCGGAAAGCGAAAATTTAAAATACCTGGAAATGAACTTCCAGGTAGCAAAGAAAGATTTAGGTTTTTAGTCGAGTTTATTCGCTAATTCCGTAGAGCCGGTTGTGGGCGAGGCAGTCGGCAAGTTTTTTGTATTCCGTGACAAACGCTTCGTGGGCGGGGAAGTCGCCGAGTGCTTTGTAGAGGGCGCTGGAGAGTGTTCCGCGTTCGAGCATTTTTTCCATAAAGCTTTGCGAGACTTCGGTGAGGTCATTCTTCACGACGCTGTAGATGTGTTTCCAGAGGTCGCCTGCAGTAATTGGGGCGGATGCGGGAGTGGTCGCGGGGGAGGTCGCGAAATCTATGCCAAATACGGAGAGATATTCCGCCCAGTCGATGGTGGCGTCTTCGGCATCCTTCGTGGTTTTGGCGAGGAGTTCGGCGAGGCGTGTCGTGTCGAAGTGGCGCAAAAATTCGCGGTATTCCTTGAGCGTGTGCGGCACGGATTTTGCGGCGGAGTCGGCGCTGGCAACGGTGGCGGAACTGCTCGCGAACTTGCCGTTTACAATGGCCTTGAGTGTTGCGATTTCGAGTTCGACGATGGCGATATCGGCGTTCGGGCATTCCTGAATATCGACGAGGCGGATTTCGATGGCCCCGCGGTCAAAGCGTGCGATGGCTCCACGGCTATTCAAGAAGAAATGATTGAGCAAGTGTTCGGTATCGTACGGGGCGATAGCTTTTTTTACCTTGTCAAAAATCATCTTGTTGTATTCGTCGTAGCTGTACGCCTGCTCCGGGATGACTTGCCCCGTGATTTCAGGCACTTTGTCCTGGTTGTGTCGATAGACGTTGATGCGCGCGTCGCGGTAGCCAGTGTATTTGCCGTCGAGATACGGGCTGCTTGCGGCAATGGCGGGAATCAGCGGCAAAAGCAGGCGGATGGCCGCATGGAGTTCGCCAAATTCTTCGTCACCGTCAAAGGAAAGGTTCAGGTGCGTGCTTTGCAGGTTTGCCCAGCCGTGGCCTTTGCAGTTGAAAATGCGATCGTATGTCTGGTAAATGTCGAGGCAATCGTACGGCCAAAGCTGCATTTCTGCCGGGTCCATGAACGGGTGGCAGGCACTCGGCAAGAGCATGGCGTTGATTTTTTCGAGCTTCTTGTTCGCGCGTCGAATCTCGTGGAAGAATCGCTTGCCGAGTCCGTCAAATGTTGATTTCGGATGGGCGCATTTGAATTCCAGCACATGGCTCACAAGTTCGTTCGAAAGTCCGATGTCGTCGTATTCTACATCGGAGAGCTGATTGCCGTCTTTGTCTTTTCCGAGCGGGACATCGGCGCGCGGCAGCACGTTCAGCGTGTCGCGATCGACAATCATGAATTCCATTTCTACGCCGAAGCGTTCCCAGATTTTAAATTGTTCCATAGTAAGTAAATTTATTTGATTTTATTGTTATGTCATGCCCGCCTCCGAGCGGGCACCCCCTCTTGTTAATGAAAGGGTGATCCCCGCCTTCGCGGGGATGACAAGTAAAAAAAGATCCTATTGTATTCCTTCCTACTTCCTACTTTTTATAAAAACATTTCCCTTTCATGTTGCATCACTTTCTGTTGTGCTGCGTTTTGGCGGTCTTCGATGCGGTGACGCAAGCTCCTCATGATGGCGAGATAAATCTTCTTTTTGCCGACAAGGTCTTCGATGCCGTGGTCGATACTCGGATTGTCATTCACTTCAATCACAACCGGGTGGCCGTTGATTTCCTTGAGATCTACACCGTAAAGCCCGTTACCGATAAGGCTTGCGACGCGGAGAGCCGTCTTCACGATGCCGTGGGGGACGCTTTCAATGGGGAGGCAATCCCATTTGCCGCAGACCTCGTTCTTGTCCTTGCTATCCCAGTTGTAGATTTGCCAGTGGTCCTTCGCCATGTAGTATTTGCAGGCAAAGAGAGGCTTTCCGTCGAGAATGCCTATTCTCCAGTCGAATTCCGTGGGCGTGAATTCCTGCGCGATGAGCAAATCGCTATGCTCGAACATCGTGTCGAGAATCTTTTCTAGCTCTTCTTTGTTGTTCGCTTTTTTGACGCCCATGCTGAAACTGGAATCCGGTGTCTTGATGACCATCGGGAATCCGATTTCCTTGGCGAGCGTGTGGCGGTTTTCGCTGTGGGCGATAACCGTCTTGGGTGCCGGAATCTTGCCGACCGTCATCAGTTCTTGCAGATAAACTTTGTTAGAGCAACGCAGAATGCTGTCGGGGTCGTCGATGACGGCGATACCTTCGCTCTGGGCGCGGCGTGCAAACGCATATGTGTGGTGGTTGACGTTCGTCGTTTCGCGAATGAAGATGGCATCGAATTCGCCGACGCGGTGGTAATCAGTCTTGGTAATCATCTCTACGCGGAAACCGGTGTCTTGCGCGGCTTCGATGAATAGCTGAATCGCTTCCTTGTTGCTTGGCGGCTCGACTTCTTCGGGGTTTGTGAGGATGCCCAAGTCATAGACGTATTCTTCGGTCTTGGGCGACACAAATCGCTCTTTCTGGAAGTATTCAATGGCAAACTGGTCCACCATCTCCTTGTGCGTCTCCGGAATTTCGTCAACGCTGATAGGGCGGATGGACTGGATAAACCATTTCTGCTTAAATACGAACTTGGCGCGAAGCAACGGGGCCTGGAACGTGCGGTAAAGCGCCTGAGAAAGTTCCAGGTATTGCGGACTCACGTTCTGCCCGAAGTAAATTGAAAGTACGAATTCCGTGCCGGTCAGCTTGCGAAGGCTCTTCTGAATAAGCTCGTCGATATCGTCGCTGATGATTTTCACGACAGCGGGGGCCTTGAAGTCGCGGATGTTCTTGACATTCGGGATGACCTTGTGGCCGCGAGCTTCGGCAAGCAGGCTCACATAATAGCCCTTGCTTTGGTAACTGTAGTCGCGGCACAGGTTAAAGACGCGGACGTTTTTCTGTGTTGTGAATTCTGGATTAGTAAGATAATCTTTGGCCGAGACAATTTCGGCTTCGGGAATGTGAAACTTCCAGTTCTTTGGAGTGTTCACGACAATGATTTTTTTCATAATGATTGCACGTGTGGCGTCTTCGAAAATGAAGTTGCGTCGTGCGTGCCAAAAACCTCTTTGTATTTTGACAATATAAAGATAGAATCAATATTTCAAAAAATGTAAAAACATTCGAAAAAAAGTAATTAATCTGTGTTTTTTCGCAAAAAAAAACGTGCGTTTCCGCACGTTGGATTTTTTACAAGACTCAAAGTTCTTAACAAGACTACGAGCAGCGGAGAACCTGTCCCGGACGAATGCTATTCGACTTGAGGTTGTTCAAGCGCTTGATGTGTTCGATAGTCGTCCCGTACTTGTGGGCAATCTTGCCAAGGCAATCCCCACGACGGACCTTGTAGAACTTGTTCTTGCCAATTTCCTTTTGGAAAGCTGTTTCGACTTTTTCAAGCTGGTCCGTATCGAGCGTAATAGTAATGTCCCTGAAAGTTCCTTCTTCAAAATCAAAAACAGTTTCAGGATTGATATAGACGCCATTGTAGCGCATTTCGAAGTGCAGGTGTGCGCCGAACGATCTGCCGGAGTTTCCGCCAATGCCAATGACATCGCCGGCCTGCAGTTCGTCGCCGACATTGACCTTCCAGCGTTCGAGATGGGCGTAAAGCGTTGTAAGACCGTTCCCGTGGTCGAGGATGACGTAGCGGCCGTAGCCCCTGCGGCGACCCTGGTTGCGTACCTTGACGACCTTACCTGCAAAAGCGGCGACGATGGTCCTTCCTTCGCCATGGCAGAGTCCGAGATCGACACCGCGGTGCATGCGACGGTGCTTACGCGGCCCGTAATGGCCTGCAATGCGGCGGCTTTCCGTCGGGATGATAGCCGTTGTCATATCAAGGATGAGCAACTTGGCAGGTGCTCCCGTAGAGGCGGAATCCGTAGTCGCTTTGATATCGGCTTCGGCTTCGGCATATTCGCGGGCGGCTTCTTCGGTATCGAGGTTTTCGCTTTCGTCGCTCTTTGAAGACGCGCTTACTTTCGCTTTGCGGGCCTTTGATTTTTTATTGCTGAAAAAATTGCTTTCTTTGCTGTATAACTTTCCGACAGATGGCACCTCGGCTTCTGGAGTCAAGTCATTGCCCTGAATTCCATCGAGAGGCTGTTTCAATTCCGTGTTTCTAGAGTCAACTAGGCGAGGAACAATTTTTCCGGTCATGTCGTCATCTTTCGCGAAGAGGGCGATAGGCAGGATTCCTGCAATGAGTATCGTTTTAAGCTTCATAAAAATAGGGGGTCTATATATATGGGTCTAATTATACTCATTTTTGTGGATTTTGTCATTAGATATAAGCATATTTAATTGTGACAATTTATCAATATGTGAAAATTGCTTTTTTTGAGAACATTTTGGGCGTTTTGTAAGTGTAAAAAAATGTTCAAACTGGATGGACTTTTTGATGGGTGAACTTACTAATGTTTCGCTTTTGTTACATGCGAACCCGCGTAAATGCTAGTATTTACACGGTTTTGTACGAATAAACGCTGTGTTTATTTTGAATAAAGGAATATTTTTCTTGATGTTGTATTTTTCGTAACTTACGAATAATCAAGGACTTACGAAAAAATAGATAAATTATTTGAAAAATTTTTGAGAAGAAATTATTTAATATAAACTAAGTAAACTAATGGAAATTTTATTCCATGGCATCGCATTCGGCTGCCTTTTGGTTTGTTTCTTCGAGAATTTTCTTGTGTTCCACACGAAATAGACTGTCAATTTTTAGAAAAGCTTCGATGTAGTTTTCGTCAATTTGGACTAATTCTTTACCCTCGCAATTATACCATGGAGGAACTCCGTAGAGAAGATCATTCGTTTCCCATTGAGAGAGTGTGTATTTTAAATTCGAAATGCAGTTTCGTTTTTCTTCTGAAAATGTTGCTCCGTGTGGACTTGCTAGGAGGGAATCCAGTTCTGAATTGACAAAATGTCTTGCTTGATTTCTTTCCATTTTATCTTCTGCGTATGTATGGAAATCATGGGAATCACTATGCAACTGTACCACGCAATATTGCTCTGCGGAAACGCATTGTCCAAGAAGTCCGGTCGTGTCATGGCTCATGACGGATAGTGTTCGCTCAATGTCAAAAGATGCTTTTTGGGGAGGTTCCCTTTTGACGGACGATGAACTTATAGGTTCCTTGCATGAAATCGGGGCTTTTTCGCTGGAGGAACTTGCAACGCTGATAGATGAACTTGAAGGAATACTATTAAAAGCACTTGAATTTGCCTGTGCATCGCTAGAACTTGAACGGGCCTCGCTTGACGAAGATAGTTCTGCACTTGATGAACGCTGTTCGCTAGAAGAAAATGCTTCGCTTGACGATGAATTTTGATCGGCGATGTTGGGCGGGCTTACAGGAAAATCGCTGTTCGCATTGTCGCAGCTGAACCAGAAAAATGATGTACACAGGAGAAATGCTTTTCCCAAGTACTTACGCAGTTTTATATTCATAAAAATAAATATAAGCTAAAAAAATTGAAAAGTCAAGTATTAGACGCACCCATCCAAGATGACGTTCACAGCCTACTAACCACTAGTCACTAATCTTCTCGCATTCGGCGGCCTTTTCGTTGGCTTTCTGGAGAACATCTATGTAGGCATCGTTATAAAGACTATCGTAATTAATAAGAGCTTGTAGGTAATCTTTGTCTATGCGCACGGAGTCTTCGGATGTTTCGCAGGGTTCCGAATGAACTAGGTGGGAATTGGTTGCATAGCATTCTCTTTTTTTGTCTGAAAAAGAAGCGCTTTGGGGAGTGGCTAAAAGAGAGTCGATTTTGTTACTTACTTTCCCTCTAGCAGAACGTCTTGGCATTATATATTCTTGACCGTCGTTAAAATAATAGGAGTCGCCTTTAAATTTCGTTTCGCAATAGTTTCTTGCTGAAGTGCACTGCCCCAATAATTCCATTTTATCTGTATCATTTTTCTTTAATTTGGCTAACTCCTGCTCTATGTCGAAGAACGAGGTTGGCTCATTGGGGGTGTCTTTGGTGCGCTTGATGTATCGTTATTGCACCCTGCCCACAAAAACGCTGTACTAGAAAGAAGCACCTTAGCTAAAAACTTATTGATTTTGATAAACATGAGCTCTCCCGATTTTCGACAAAGTCTTGTTATTGCCAACGATTAATAACCAATGGCTAATCATTAAAATAAATTAGTGGAATGTAAAGAAATGTAACTTTGGGGTTCAAAAAAGTGTTTCTGGAGTATTATTCCGAATCTATTTGGATAAATGTATTATATAGAACAATCTACCGACTAAAACTTCACTGGATCCTTCGGGGCGAACCCTACAGGATGACGTTCACTTTCTACTGTTTACTTCCTACAGCCTACTGCGGCGAAGCTGCTAGAACTGGAAGTAAATGAACGGGCAGCTGTCTGCGCTCATGAACTGGTAGATAATAAAGATGATGAATGCGGTGGCAAACACCATCAGAGGAATCGGCAGCGACGCAAAGATGATGCGGTAGCGGGACTTGACTCGTTTAGGAATCCAGTGGATGAGCATACCCGCGATGAACACGAGGATGATGTTGATGTGTTCCCAGGCAATCGGGAAAATCATGTCCACGCGCCAGGCGGTTCCCATTTGGTGCACCATGTTCTTTGCCGTGTTCCATGCGACTTCGTTTGCTTCGGCTGGGTCGAGGTTCGAGCCGGCGCGGAAGAAGAGACGCGTAAACGTGATGAACACGAATGTGAGCGTGACGTTCCAGGCTGTCTTAATCCAGTCCAGCTGCTTTGAGTAT
This sequence comes from Fibrobacter sp., assembly GCA_017520105.1. The sequence continues at coordinate 20,934 of JAFWRL010000143.1, read as the reverse complement.
TGTTCTGCTTTCTTTTCGAAGAATAGATGGAAAATGATGGTCGAGTAAATGCCGAAGAAGAGAACGCCGAACCAGACGGCGGTAATCGCGCATATGGGAATTGTGAAATGCTTATAGAGAATTGCGCTCAGCGCAAACAGGCCGAGAGCAATCGAGGCACGGACTGTCGCGCTGCGCTTGACCCAGAGCTTGTTGAACACCTGGCCAAAGCCGTTCAAGCCGCCCCAAATGATGAAGTTCCAGCTGGCGCCATGCCACCAACCGCCGACAATCTGCGTTGCCATGGCGTTCATGTTCGTGGTAATCGTCTTGCGGGAATCCGGCTTGAAGTAGGCCACAATGCCGATGTAGAGGAAGAAAACGCCGAGTGCGATGCCGACCCACATGCTGCCTGAAAGGAGTATGGCGACAAGGCTCAAAAATCCCATCCAGAAGAATGTGCCGACGGTGGCGTTTCTGTTACCGCCGAGAGGGATGTACAAGTAATCACGCCACCAGCTCGAAAGGCTGATGTGCCAACGACGCCAGAATTCCGTGGGGCTCTTTGCCTTGTAAGGGCTGTTGAAGTTCTGCGGCAGGCGGAATCCCATGAGGAGGGCAACGCCGATAGCGATGTCCGTATATCCCGAGAAGTCGGCATAGACCTGCAACGAGTAGGCGAAAAGCGCAATCAGGTTTTCGACGCCAGTGAACAGGAGCGGCGTATCGAAAACGCGATCGACAAAGTTTGTTGCGAGGTAGTCGCTCAAGATAATCTTCTTTGCAAGTCCGTTCAGAATCCAGAATACGGCCATGCCGAATGCGCGACGGGGGAGGAAATACGGCTTGTAAAGCTGCGGCACGAACTTGTCGGCACGCACGATCGGGCCCGCCACGAGCTGCGGGAAAAACGAAAGGTAAAAACCGAAGTTCAGAATGTTGCTCACGGCCTTGATTTTGCCGCGGTAAATGTCGATGCAGTAGCTCATCGCCTGGAAGGTAAAGAACGAAATACCGACCGGAAGGATAATCTGATCGACGAGCGAATGCGTTCCGAACAGTTCGTTGCTTGCTGCCGCGAAGAAGTTATAGACATGGAGCTCGATGCCGGTAAAGTCGTAAAGCGCGTCCAAGAAGAAATAGGAGTATTTATAATAACATAGTACCAGCAAGTCGATGATGACGACGATAATCATCAACAGTTTCTTTTTCCATTTTACCGTTGACTTTTCAATCCACTTGCCGATGAAGAAGTTCGCAATGACGCAGAAGATGAGGATGCAGACGTAACTTCCGCTTGTCTTGTAGTAAAAGAACAAGCTCGTTCCGAAGAGGAACGCGTTACGCAATAGAAGCTTGCTATGGACTATCGAGAATATGGCGAAGACGACCGCGAAGAATCCCCAGAAATAGAACTGGGTAAAAAGGAGCGGGGAGTTCGGGTCAAATGCGAACGTTCGTGTCAGGTAGGGAATGATATAGTCAAGCATGGTTTATTGGACTTGTAAAATTATTGTTTTTTTGCTTGGATTGCCTGCGGAGCTTGTGTAGGCTCTTCAGCGGGGAGGTCTGCAATGTGGTCAAAGTAAGCTTGCATTAACGCTTTGTAGAACATATCGCCAAGCAGCTGATAGCCGGCAGTTTTGAAATGCACCTTGTCTTTCTTTGCCAAGTCGGCCTTTTCCCACTTGGCCATCGAACCAAGCCCACCCATGATGGAGAACTTGTCCCAAACTCCGGCCTTGTACTTATCCGCCAGCATAAAGAAAGCCTTGCGTGCGACTTCGCCGTTGGGGTGCTGCACGTACTTTTTCTTGCGTACCTTGCGGTAGGAGTCGTTGTTCGTCTCGAAAATGAATGCCGTCTTGGGGCTGACCTTGAGAATCCGCTTGATAAGCATGTCGTATTCGTCGCGGAACTGCCTGTCGTTAAAGACTTCGACATTCGCGTCGTTGATGCCGATAGCGAAAATCACGAGGTCTGGCCTGTAGTAAGACATTTCCTTTTCGAACAGCGGACAGGTTTCTTCGAAATAGTTTGCGACTTTGGCACCGTTGATGCCGACGTTCGAATATGTGATGCCTGGTGCGTTATTCTCGGCAAGAATGCCCGTAAGTGTAAAGCGCGGACGAGGCGGAACCGTATCGACGGCTGAGGAATCTCTTTTGGCTCCTTGCAAATCTTCATCACGGTTGAGGCAGTTAGTATCGAGAACGTCTTCGCAGTCGCCTTGGAACATGGAATCTGCGGCTAGTTCTGCTGTGCGGGAACTTGCAGACGGCAGGAGACCAAGAGAATCGCGGCGTAACGAATCCGCCACGCGGGCGAGGGAATCGGCCCTTGCCACGGAATCCTTGAAGAGCGAGTCCGTAATGAACGCCGCTACTTCGGCTTGTTTCGTTGTATCGGCCCAGCGGAATGCGATTTGAATCGTGTCAATCGGGCGAGGGCTCGTAAACACGTAGCTCTGGCTTGCCGAATCGAGCGTCCCGAATACGTCCATCGAATCTATGCGGAGAACCGGTGTAACGTTGTTGCTATCGCTGAATCCAAAAAGTCTGAAACTTGTCTCGCCCCAAATGGGTTCACTGTTGTATTTGTCCAGAAGAAGCGTAATTTCGGCACGCGGGTCGCTAGTGCTGATGGCAATGCCGAGGAGGCCTAACGGCTTCGTGATTTCTTTCTGCACATTCTTGCTTTTATCCCAGATGCCCTTGTAATAGCTGGCGTAGCTTGCAGGCGTATTTGTCCTTGCGGCCGAATACGGGAATACAAAACCGCGACCTGCCGAAGCGCCCGGATATTCCTTGATCATGTGCTCGCGAATGCGTCCAGAAATAACATCAGCCTGCAAGTGCGATCCTCCGATGTGAAGGATTCTTACCTTGCCCCTGTTCTCGAAAACAAGCGTGTCGAGTTTTTTAAAGAATGGCTCGAAACTCGCATTGCCCTGAGGAAACTGGATTGTGTTCAAGGACGTATCGATAAAATCATATTTCGAAAAATCAACATCATAGTAGCCTGGAGTGATGACCAAGTCTTTGGCCGAAACACTTAGACTCAAAAATCCGAGAATGGCTGCAATGACAGCAAGCTTTTTTCTCACTTATACGCCTCCTCCGGCTTTTGGGGATTTAACCTTTGCCTTTTCTGCGTTCAAGTCGATTACTTTGGTTGTATCAGCAGTTGCTTTTTTCTTGTTTGAAATTTTGCGGATATCCTTGATTTTCGAATCGTTTAGTTTATGCCGATTGCGGAACTGGAAGTAATCGTAATACATGTGGAGAGACGAGCAGAACAAGTCGCCCATGTTGGCTGCTCCACGGCGTGTAAAGTGGATATGGTCTGTAAAGCCTAGCGGAGGATTCCTTTTGACCCATTTCGACATGGAGCCTTCGCCACCCATCACGCGGGTCATGTCCCAGTAAGCGAGCCCGTTTTCAAGTGCGACTTCGCGAAGCATCTTGATGGTCATGGAAAGGCCCGAATACGTCTGCCATCTGCCGCCAATCTGTTTTTCCATGTGGGCCGGGCCGATAAAGAGAATGTCCGCATCGGGGTTTGCTTTCTGGATTGCGTGAACTTGTCTGGTGATGAGTTTCCGGCTCCAATCAATAGTCTTTGCCGACATGTTCGGCACCATGTTTCCGCCGTATTCCATCATGATGAGCTTGACGTTCATTGCCTTGTAACATTCGGCAAGGAGCTCGTTATCGACCTTGTGGAATATGGTGCCGGAGCTACCGCGCATGGCTACGTTATCCACAGCGATACCGTAATCGCCATCGACCGAAATAGCATAAATTTCGTTACGGCCACTCATAGAAATCTTGATATTCGAAGTCGTGTCGGGAAGTTTCCATGTATAAACGACCAGCTTGGTAAGGCTATCTACAACTGGCGGTTCGGCAGTAACCTTCTTGATTTTCGTCTTGAACTTGGGCGTGCCGTCCGCTTTTTCACCGACCTGTTCGGTAACCGCAACATCGTAAGTGAGGGTGAGCTTGAGTTTTCCTCGCTTGCCGGCGAGAACCTTAATCGTCGAGTAGTCTCCCACATGCGGATAAAATTCTTTGCGGCTCTCGCGCTTCTTGACAACAACAGATGCAGAACCGTTGAGATCGCCTATCTGCAACAGGAGACCATAACGATTGTGCGAAGCCTGGTCTTCTTTGTGCCCGAAAATGATGTAGCGTTGCATGTTGCCGCTGTTGGACTGTGCTGTGGACATCGATTGAATATGCGCCACTGCCGGGAGCAGGCCCGGACCATGTCCGCCAAATTCTTTCTGCAAATCTTCGCGGATAGTCGAAGAAATACGGTCTTCTTCGAGCTGCGAGTCGCCATAATGAATGACGTGAACGACGCTGGAATCTTGCTTCGACATCTGGAGATGCTTGAAGAAACGGTCAAACCACGTGGGGTCGTCGTTCGGCAAGTCGAAGCGGGAACGGCCTTCCCTAAAGAAGTCCTCGTAGTACTTGAGTGAATCCGAGTATGCAGCAAACTGCTTCTGCTTTGTTTCTTCCATCATTTCGCGGAAGGCGTCTTCTGGATCGACCGATTCGTCCTTGATGACATTCCCGGCAGAGTCGGTAGCCTGTTTTTCGAACACTTCCGATAGCTTCGGATAGCGCAGCGTTGTGTCGCCGATTTGAATTCCGTCTTCGGGATAGGCGATCGCCATCACGCCGAGGACGAGGAACAATGAAAGTATGCTGAGTAGTGTTTTTACTGGTGTCATGCAGAGATGTCATCCCCGGCTTGACCGGGGATCTCCTTTAAGCCTTTTTTGTTTCGATGTTCTGCTTGCTGCGTTCAACAATCGCGGCAACGTCGCCCACGTGCATGGTGCCGGTGCGCAGGTCCTTGAATTCGAACTGGCCTTCAGTTGCCTTGTCGCCATCGACATAAACGACGATAGAAGCGCCTTGGTAGTTCGCCTGGTCCAGCTGCTTACCCATCTTCATGGTTGCAAGCGGGTGCGACACGGAGTTTCCGTTGGCGCGGAACACCTGGGCCGTTTCGAAAATCTTTTTCATGTCGTTCGTGAAGCTTGCGATGTAGAAATCGACATGCTGTTTGGGGCTCGGCAAAAGTCCACGTTCGCGCAGGAGGTCGGCCAAAACCACGTCGCCCATGCCAAAGCCAACGCCCGGGATGCGGTCGCCACCGAGCTTTTCAGTGAGGCTGTCGTAACGTCCGCCGCCTGCGATAGCGCGCATTGATTTGCCCTTGTCGAACACTTCGAACACGATGCCGGTGTAGTAGGCGAGACCGCGCACAATGGATAGGTCGAGGTTCACGCATTCGCTGAAGCCGGCGGCTGCAAGCGTTGCAAACAAGTCTTCGATTTCGGCGAGGGCGGCTGTTGCGTTTTCGCTCTTGACGGCGGCCTTCACTTCTTCGATAGACTTGCAGCTCATGAAATCGTCGAGCTGCTTGATTTGCGATTCGGAAAGACCTGCTTCCGTCAAGGCTTTGGCAAAAGCTTCCGGCCCGATTTTCAAGCGGCGGTCAAGAACCGGGTAAACGAGTGCCGGGTTCGGGGCGCCAATTTCTTCGAGGTAGGTGGCGAGGAGCTTGCGGCTCGAAACGCCAATGGCAAAATCGCTGTCTTTGAGACCGAACTTGCGGAGCATTGTCGCGATAGAAGCCAGCAAATCCGCTTCGGCGTAGATGCTTTCGGTACCGATGATGTCCATGTTCAGCTGGAAAAATTCGCGGAGGCGGCCCTTCTGTGCCTTTTCGTAACGGAACAGGCGCGGCATGGAAAACCACTTGAACGGCTTCTTGAGTTCGCGGGCCTTCTGGATCACGAGGCGGGCGAGTGTCGGGGTCATTTCTGGGCGGAGTGCAATTTCGCGGTCGCCCTTGTCTTTAAAATTGTAAAGCTGGCTAACGATTTCATCACCAGATTTCCCAGTGTAAAGCTCCAAATGCTCAAACATCGGGCCTTCATATTCTTCGTAGGCAAAACTTTCGGCGACTTTGCGCCATGTATCAAAAATATAGTTCTGGATGCGCTCGGCTTCCGGATAAAAATCGCGTGTGCCCTTAGGCAGTTGAGGAATAGCAATACTCATAGTGCGGGTAAAGATAGAAAAATAGTTACTAGTTACTAGTTATGAGTTACTAGAAATGCGGGCGGAAAAAGCCCTGTCATTCCCGACGCATTGTCATTCCTGAAGCGTTCTTTTGTGATGTCGTGCTAGAATGACCAGTAAATGCAGAAACCGCCCAAAATCATCATTCCGATGCCTGCTATAAGACCCATTTGGGTTTCGCCTCCATTGCTGGAATTAAGCTCTTTATCGGTAAGGTTTAATACACCTTTTTCGGTTAATATTAATCCCATTAGTGCGAGTGCTACGCCGCTGACACGAGCCATATACTGAGGCATTTTGAATGTTTCTTCTATATCATCTGTATTTTCTATTGTTCTGCTTTCTTTAACAGCATAAATTTGCGGAGGGGTTAGCGATATTGCAAAACTAGATGGTGCTAGTAGAAAAATGCACAATATAAGGGTCGTTATGAATTTCATATAATTAATATAGAAATATGCATATTTGTTCTTTTTTGTGGGGTCTTAGGGGCGGAGTCCCTAGGCGAAGGGGGAGCGGAAGACCCGGCGTAGATTGCTTCGTCACCATGTTCCTCGCAATGACGTATGCCGGGGCTGGAGCGAGGGGAAGGCTTTCCCCTCTTTCCCCTCAAATAAATAATATGTAATATTGGTTCATATTGCCGTTTTTACATTTCTTTTGCTATATTTGACACGTAAATTTTTAAATACCTTAAAAGGAAGGTTAATCATGGCTAGAAAGAAGATTGCACTCGTTGGTGCTGGTCAAATTGGTGGTACAATGGCTCTCGTGCTTGCACAGAAGAACCTCGGCGACGTCGTCCTTATCGACATTCCGCAGACTCAGGGCATGCCGAAGGGTAAGGCTCTCGATATTATGGAAGGCCGTTCCGTCATCAATTCGTCCGTCGATCTTCAGGGTTCTACTGATTATTCCGCTATTAAGGGTGCTGATGTTGTTATCGTTACCGCTGGTTTCCCGCGTATGCCGGGCATGAGCCGTGACGACCTCCTCGATAAGAACTGCGGCGTTATCAAGACTGTAGCCGAAGCCATCAAGGAAAACGCTCCGGACGCATTCGTCATCGTTATCACGAACCCGCTCGACGCCATGGTCTATAACATGCAGAAGCAGTCCGGTCTCCCGGCCAACAAGGTCATCGGTATGGCTGGTGTGCTCGACTCTGCTCGTCTCGCTTGCTTCGTCGCTGACGAACTGGGCGTTTCTGTCGAAGATGTGAAGGCTCTCGTTATGGGTGGCCACGGCGACACGATGGTCTCCATCATGGAATGTGTTTCTGTCGGCGGTATCCCGGTTTCTCAGCTCATGAGCAAGGAAAAGTTTGCTGAACTCGCCAAGCGTACCGCTGGTGCAGGTGGCGAAATCGTGAACCTCCTCGGTCGCGGCTCCGCCTTCTACAGCCCGGCTACTTCTGCCATCCACATGGCCGAAGCTTACCTCCTCGACAAGAAGAACGTGTTCTCTTGCGCTGCCAAGCTGAACGGTGAATACGGCGTTAGTGGTCTCTACTGCGGCGTGCCGGTTGTCGTCGGTGCAAACGGTGTCGAAAAGATTATCGAAGTCAAGATGAGCGACGAAGAAAAGGCCGCCTTCGAAAAGTCCGTCGAGGCTTGCAAGAAGAACGCCGAATGGGTTGACGCTCATACCTAACCGTTCGCGTCAGAATCAAATAGAAATATGTGAGCGACGCTCACTCTCGCAACCACGCCTCGTTAATACGAGGCGTTTGTTGCTCACACGTAATTAAAAGAATGTCATTCCCGGCTTGACCGGGAATCTCCTTCTTGATAAAACAGCCCTCGGGAGAGAGAAAACCCGGGGGCTGCTTTTTTTTGTTATTGTCAAATTACCTCAGCGTGATTTTCTTTGCAAAATTGACGTTTTTCCCGCTAACTTGCACCATGTAGATTCCCGCATCGAGCGATGTAAGATTAAGTTTCGCTGCGGCGTTATCAATAGAGCTTTTCATCACGACTTGTCCAAGAGAGTTCTTGATTTCGACTGTTGCGGCGGACTTGACTCCCATGAATTCGAGCGTGCGTCCGTTCAAAATCGTCTTGATGGCAGAAGCTCCGCGAGCAACCTTGATTGCCTCGCCTTGGCTACAGGCCGTATAGGGACCGATTTTTTTGATGTTGAATTTGTATTCACCATCAACAGCTTGAATCTTGAATTTGACTGCAACGAGCCTCTTGGCCGCTTCTGGTCCTGAGATTTTGGTGGAACCGGTGTACCAGCTTGGTTGTGAAAACTTGTCCCAGGGAATAGCTCTCATTACCGGGGCCTCTGTTGCTTTAGAAAGTTTGGCGACTGGGTTTGCGTATTCTATTTCAGGGTCGAATGTCCCGAGACCAAGTTCGAGATCGGCTTGTGTATCTGAGGTATATGTGATACAAAGTCCACCCCAATCCGTTGCGTCGGCGGCATCTGGATCACCACCACCAATAGGTTCTCCGGCAATATTAAAACCAATACCGACAAAGGGATTATACTTTAATGTTGACTTGGACAATATGGCGGTGCCGCAAACGCCTTTGCAGTGCGTGATTACCGCTTCTAATGATTCTCCTGTATCGGTTCTTGTATCAACGGGCCAAACGACTTTCGATTTTCCTCCGTCATCGTTGTCCGCATAACTGAACCAATAACCCGATGTTTCGGAGTTGTTGTCAAGTCCAGTTTGAACCTGCGGCTTGCCTTCTTCTCCGTCCCATAGTTGGAAAGTTCCTGCTGCATATACTGCTGATACTGCGCAGAAAGCTGCTGCTAGTTTGATTATGTTATTCATGGTTTCCTCCTTAGTCCGATTGTTATTTTATTAATAAGATATACAACTTTTATTTGAATATTATAATAGTTGAACCGATAAAAGTAAAAAGTATGTATTTGTTATGAATTGTATTTTTATGATACGGAATTAAGATGAATTAATGTGTTTTGAAAATGTGAATTTAATGTAAAGTAATGACTATATAGTACAAAATGTGCTGTATACGTTGTGGTTGTGTCGATAAATGAAAAATAGCCCGCGGATATTAAACCCGTGGGCATTTTTTTTGCATTTGTTATTCCGGCCTCCGAGCGGGCGGACAGCACTTGGCAACTATTTGCCTTAGTGCGCATGGCCACCTTTAGGTGGGAATCTCCATCTTGAACAGTTTTACCTCAATGCAATCTTCTTCGCTAAATTCACGTTTTTCCCACTGACACGCACCATGTAAATCCCAGCTTTAAGTGCGGCGAGGTTAAGCGTTGTCGCAACGTTATCAATAGAGCCTTTCATCACGATTTGTCCGAGAGAATTCATCACTTCGACAGTTGCAGTGTATTTGATGCCCGTGAATCCGAGCGTGCGACCGTTCATAATAGCATTGACTGTAGAAGTTACGCGAGTAATCTTGATGGCTTCCGGCGGGGTTGGGATGCCGCATTTCTCCGGGCATGTTCCGTCTTTCGGTCCAACGGCGCAAATTCTAAATTCGTATTCGCCAGGGTCCGCCTGAATTTTGAAATGCACACCGACAAGTTGCTTTGCTGCTGTTTCACCGTCAATTTTAACAGAGCCGTTGTACGACGAAGGCTGCTTGAAATCAGACCAAGAGACAACAACTTTGTTCCCTGTTTTGGAAGCGGGAAGTTTTACGGTTGGGTTTGCGTAATTGATTGTGGAATCGATTGCTTCGCCAAGGCCGAGTTCCAAAGCCAAATCAGTGTCCGATGTGTAGGTCACGCAGAGCCCGCCCCAGGCGGAGGCGTCACCTGCGGCAGGAATTGTGTTGATGTTCGAAGTTTCGCCAACGACATTGAAACCGACTCCCACGAAAGGAGTTGTTGTAACTGTTTCTTTGTCTAAAACGGCTGTTCCGCAAATTCCGTCGCAGTAATCTATGATTGGGTCAAAGAAATGTTTGATACAATCGGAATCGAAATCATAGCATGCGTTAATTTCGTAACGGATTGCAGAGATTCCGCTATATGCCCTATCATCGAAATCGTACCATATTCCATAAGTTCCTGTTTCGTTGCCTAGTCCGGTTTCAACTTTGTAAACGCCATCAGCTCCGTTCCAGGTTTCGAATGAGCCTGCAAAAGTTGCTGTTGCTGCGCAAAGTGCTGCTATCGTTATCTTTTTCATAATCAATTCCGACGTCACCCTAGATTCGTCATCCTTGGAGCGAAGCGTAGGGGATCCATTATATCTCGTTTTGCTTTACCTCAGCACGATCTTCTTTACAAAATTCACGTTTTTCCCGCTGACACGCACCATATAAAATCCCGCATCGAGCGATGCAAGGTTAAGCGTTGCGGTGTAACCAATGGCGCCCTTCATCACGACTTGCCCAAGCGAGTTCAATATTTCGATGGTGGCGGTGGACTTGATTCCTGTAAATCCAAGCGAGCGTCCATTTAAAATGGCCTTGACTGCGGATGTTCCGCGAGCAATTTGAATCCCTGCACTAGACAAGCCGCATTTTTCAGGGCATGAGCCATCTTTCGGTCCAACGGCACAAATGTTGAACTTGTATTCGCCAGGTTCTGCTTGAATTTTAAAGTGTACGCCGGCAAGTTGCTTTGCTGCTGTTTCTCCGTCAAATTTAACAGCGCCATCGTACCATGAGGGTTGTTTAAAGTCGGACCATGAAGCGACAACCTTGTTCCCTGTTTTGGATGCAGGGAGCTTTACTGTCGGATTTGCATAATTGATAGTGGAATCGACATCATTGCCAAGACCGAGTTCCAAGGCTATATCCGTGTCAGACGTGTAGGTTACGCAGAGTCCACCCCATGAAGATGCGTTGCCGGTAGCTGGATTTTGATCTGTTTCCGAAATTTGGCCAACGACATTGAAACCCACGCCGACAAACGGATCGTATTCATAAGATCCTTTGTCTAGAATTGCTGTGCCACAAAAGCCTTTGCATTCGTAAATGACGGGCTCTAAACTTTGTTCAGCGTAAATTGGATCTATCGGTACAGGCCAGATAATTTTAGATAATCCCGAATTGTTATTGTCGTTGTAAGAATACCAATAGCCTTCGGTCTCGAGTCCATTGCCAAGACCTGTATGGATCTGAGGGCTAGAATTAGCGTCTCCATAAGCTTTAGCTCCATTCCAAGTTTCGAATGTGCCTGCGGCAAGTGTTGCAGATGCGGCGCAAAGTGCAGCCAACATGATTTTTTCCATAATCAACTCTCTAAATTTAAGTTAACCCAGTAGGTAATATACTTCCTTTTTTTTGCTTGTTTACTGTGAAAATTTTTAAATAAATGAAATTTTTTGTCGGTTGAATCATATGCAATCTTAATGATACGTTTTGCCTATTGCTGGTCAGTTATTCGACAATATTTCTTGGTCGTTGGTCAATGGCTTTTAGTCGTTAGACAAGGTATGTCATTCCCGATTTGATCGAGAGTCTCTTTTCTATCATAAATGAGAAGATTATGCCAGCATCATTCGGCGTTGCTTAGAATAGAATCTGTCTGGCATGACCGTTTCTGCTGCACTTAATTCAAACTGTTGACTTTTAATTCATAAAAATGTAGATTGTTTACGGAATTTTATCAAAAAATAAGCAATGTTATAAATAAATATGTGGACTTTTAATAATTTTTAATATATATTTGTAAAGGTTGTTGAGAGGTGGAACGGAGATGTTTATGGAGATTAGGAAATTTGAATTCCTTTCTAGGTTGAAACGCATTGTCTGTGATGCGTGCTTTTGCGTTTTCCTTATAATTGCTTTGTGCTTTGCGTTTGCCAAGGCTGCAAATCCGTTGACAACGGCTTTTTATTCCGCCGATGCCGCGGCGCTCGTGCATAACGACTCGCTCTTTATTTTTGCGGGCCACGACGAACAGGGGCCGCAGGGCAATAACAATAAAGCGTTCATCATGAACGACTGGCACGTGCTCGTGACCGACGATATGGAGCATTATCACGATTACGGTGCTGTTTTGAGTGTCAAGACGTTCAAATGGGCGAATGCGAGCGCTTTTGCGGGGCACTGCGAATACAGGAATGGCAAGTTTTATTGGTACGTGGCCATCCATCACGGGACAATCAAAGAGAAGGGGAGTGAAGGCTTTGCGATTGGTGTTGCTGTGGCGGACCATCCGTCCGGACCGTGGAAAGATGCTATCGGGCAGGCTCTCATCACGGACAATACGCCGAATGATGTCGTACTGAATATTGACCCTGCGATTTTCTACGATGGTGACGACATCTGGATGTACTGGGGTTCGTGGAATGCGGGACGCCGCGTGAAGCTCAAGGAAAACATGATTGAGCTTGCTAGCACACCCGAAGACATCAAAATCAAGGACTTCTTTGAAGCTCCGTGGATGCACTATTTCCGCGGAAATTACTATTTCAGCTATGCGGCGGGCTACCCCTCGACGACGAATTATTCCATGGCGCCGAGCTTGAACGGACCGTGGACGCAAAAAGGCGTCATCAACGACAAAATGGACAATTCCGAGACGAACCATCAGGCGATTTTCAAGTATCTTGGGCACTGGTATTTCATGTACCACGGTGCGAATTCTCCGGGCGGCTGGACGTACCGCCGTTCCGTAAACATCGACTACCTCTATTACGACCGCGACGGGAACATCCAGAAAATCAAACGCACCAGTGGTGTGGACCCGGTCAACAATGCGTTGCTTGATGAGGGCGGTTACCGCTTGACCGTTTCGCATAGCAATTTGGCTCTCGAAGATAGTGAAGGAATGGTGATGCAGCAAACTGCCGATGAAAAGAACGTGGCTCAGCTTTGGGTGCTTGCGCATGGCGATTCCGCCCGCTATTACACGTTGCAGAACTTCAAAACGAAAAAGTATTACTGCCCGCCGACAACACTTTTGGACACGGTAAAAACATCGACGAAAGCCTGTGAAATTCGTATTGAAAACGCATCCGTCACCAAGGGCTATTATCTATTTGCCGACTACGATAGCGATTACCTCGGTGATGTGCTGAACGTCTCGAAGGAAGTCGGAATGCCGGTCATCACATGGGTTCGTACGGGAACGGACAATCAAAAAATAAAGCTCGTGAAGACGGATTTGCCTAAAGTGGAACCGCCCAAAGACACATCGAAGGTCTCACCGCCCGATTCGGGGAATGGAGATTTGACTGGGCTTGGGAGTGTTCATGCGACAGAGGCTTTGTTGGCGAAGTTTGCGGTTTACGATGGTGCGGCTCGCGTGATTCACTTGACGCAAAATGTGAAGTGGACTTTACTTGATGTGAACGGCGTTGTCGTGCGTCGTGGTTATGGTTGTGAAATCCAGGTGCGTTCCGTTCGTTCGGGAATGTACTTTGTCCGCACCGGCACAAGAATCGCGAAGGTGGTGTTATGGTGATGGCTATATTCGTCACTTTGTTCCTCAGATTGACGTCTTCGCATTGTCATTCCGGCCTGAGCCGAGCAACGGGAACCGATTATGCTTTGCCTCACTGTCATCCTGACGCCGAAGGCGGACGGATCCAGTGAAGTTTTATTAAATTTTTTTAAGGAGTTTGGTATGAAGGTTTTGAATTTTGCAAGTCTCGTGAATGGCGCGAATTTCGCGGCGTTCGTGAAATGCGCAACTCTCGCAACGATTGGCGCTTTCGGCGTTTCAACAGCTATGGCTGCCGACTGGTACGCCAAGGATAACTTGCAACCGGGGCATGACCCGAGTATGATTCGCTTTGAGGATGGTTACGCCCTCATGAGCACGAATAACAATTTACAGTTGTGGACTTCCGAAGATGCCTACACTTGGCGTGACCACAAATCCACGGTGAGCAAAATCCCGCAATGGGCATACACGTACGCTCCGAAAACCGAGGGCATCTGGGCACCGGATATCTTTTATATGAACGGCGAATACCGCGTTTATTATTGTGTGTCGGAATTCGGCGTGCGCAATTCCGCTATCGGCTATCAATCGACAACGTCGATTATGCCGGGTTCAACGGGCTACGGCTGGAAAGACCATGGCCATGTTTTCCATACAAAGCAAGGTGCGGATTCGTACAACGCCATTGATGCCGATGTTGTTCGCGATACCGAGGGCAATTACTGGATGGCGTTTGGCTCGTTTGGTCTTGGAATCCAGCTGATTAAGTTAGATGCAAAGACAGGCTATCAGGCGAGTGATGACAAGACCGTCTATAACATTGCGCGCCGTACAAGCAAGGCGAGCGGCGGTGCCGAAGAGGGCCCGAGCCTCATTGAACATGGCGGCAAATACTTCTTGTTTACCGCTTGGGACAAGTGCTGCCAGCAGGGACCGAATATTGAACAGACAACGTATAAGACGGCTTACGGCCGTGCAGACAAGGTGACGGGCCCCTATAAGGACCGCGCTGGGAACAATATGGCGACCGGCGGCGGCACGATTCTTTTGGAACGTTACGGGCGCTACGTGGGTCCGGGCGGCGGGGAGGCCTTCCAGGACTTGAACCGCGTGCGCTTTGTGCACCACTACTACGATTTGAATGGCGACAAGTACAATCATATTCATATACGTGATGTTGTATTCACTGAGGATAACTGGGCTGAGATGGGACAGCCCTTCCTCGGACGTTACTTGAGCGCCGAAGTTGAACACGGTGTGCTCACCCGTGCTGTGTCGGGTGACCTTGCGATTACCCGCAGCAATACGGCTTCGAACGGCGAATACCTTGCCTACGTGAATACGGCGGGCTCCAAGATTCGTTTGCCGATGAACATCATGCAGGCGGGCGAGTACCTGTTACGTTACCGCTACGCGAATGGCGGCGATGCTGCCGCGACGCAAAAGGTGACGGTGAATGGCAAGTCGCAGACGGTGACGCTCCCGCCGACGGGTTCGTGGGGCACGTTTCCCGAAAAGTCTGTCGTGATGGTGCCTGCGACACTCAAACGCGGTGGCAACTTCATCGAATTGGAACCGTCGCCTAATGGAAATTTTGCAGAACTGGACCGCATCGACTTCTTGCGCATTATCCGCGATACGATTCCTGCGAACGGCTTTGACAACGGCATCCGCGTGCGCCTCACCGACAAGGACGAATTCGCTATCAAGGACGGCGGCTACGCCATCTTCGAAAACGTTGTAGCGGATTCAATCAAGAGCGACAAAGTTTCTATCCAAGTGAAAAATGCAACCGCAGGCAAACTCGCCATTCGCGATGGGGCTAAGAACGGAACTGTCCTCGCCGAGTGCGACCTCTCGACGGCGAAGGCTGCCGCCAATGGCTGGTCCGAAGCAAACTGCGGAACGCTCAAAAGCAAAACGGGCATCAAGGACTTTTACCTGACCGCGAGTGGTCTTGCAGGCGAAGCCGTTGTCGGAAATGTCGTCTTCAAGAGTGCAGCTTTGCCGGAATCAAGCTCGTCCGCTGTACCGGAGTCAAGTTCTAGCAGCTCGGAAGGAACGACTGGAATTGTTTCGCGTGCCGCTCGCTCGGGCAACATGGCTCCAGTTCGTAAGGGCTACCATGACCTCAAAGGCCGTCGATTTGACAAGCAGATTCCGTACAGGGTGATGTTCTAGTTCTTTTTTAGTCCTAAATTCATTCAACGAATATATATTTACTATGGATGTGTGGAATACTTGAGGTTGTTATGAGAAAATTTAGCACCGTTATTTCTGTTTCCATGCTCTTTGCCGCACAGGTTTTTGCGGCCGATTGGTACGCCAAGGAACACCGCTGGGCGGGGCACGACCCGGACATCATCCGTTACGAGGACGGCTATGCGCTCGCGACGACGGACAACCACATGCTCATGCAGTTTTCCGAAGACGCGTTGAACTGGAAGAACGGCGAACAGGCCATGCCGAAGTTTTCGCAGTGGCTTTACAAGTACGCGCCGAACATGATTGACATCTGGGCGCCTGATATCCATTACATCGGCGGGGAATACCGCATGTACTATTGCGGTTCCGAGATGGGCATACGCTCGTCGGGCATGGGCTTCATGGCAAGCAAGGAAATCGACCCGACAAAGCCGGATTATGGCTGGACGGACATGGGCGAGGTGATTCACACGGTCAAGAGCGATTCGTACAATGCGATTGATGCGGCGGTGCTGAAGGACTTGGATGGCAAGGTCTGGATGGCGTTCGGTTCGTGGGGCACGGGCATCCACATTCTTGAACTCGACGAAAAGACGGGCAAGGTGAAAAGCGGCGCGAAGATGATCAACATCGCGAACCGCGGCGGCGCGGGAATCGAGGGCGCAAGCCTCATCGAGCATAACGGCTATTACTACCTCTTTACGGCGTGGGACAACTGCTGCAAGAAAGGCGCGGATCTCGAGAACAATTCTTACAAGACAACGGTGGGGCGCTCTAAATCGATTACAAGCGGCTACGTCGATCGTAGCGGTAAGGCGCTCTTGAATGGTGGCGGCACGATTCTGTTGAGCCGTTATGGTCGCTACTACGGGCCTGCGGGCGGCGAGGCATTCCAGGACGTGAACCGCCAGCGCTTTGTGAACCATTACTACGACAAGAACGACAAAGGTAACTCTTACATCCAAGTTCGAGATATAGTTTATACTGATGATAATTGGCCGGAACTGGGACAGCCGTTCCTCGGGCGCTACCTGAGTGCCGAGGCGGAACATGGCATTCTTACGCATGTGGATATTTCGAGTAGCTCCAAGGCGTCTAACGGCGAGTTCTGCGCCTACATCAACTATGAAGACAGCAAGATTCGTTTGCCGATGATTATCCCGCAGGCGGGCGATTACCTTATCCGTTACCGCTACGACAACAACTGGACCGAAGACGGCGCAAACGGAAGTTCTCACTTTGTGAGCATCAACGGGAAAAAACAGGAAATCGAGCTGCCGCTGACGGGCGCGTGGAGCGAATTCCCGGAGAAGTCGGTCGTCTATATCCCGACGAAACTCAAACGTGGCTCGAACTTCATCGAGATTACGAAGGGCAAGCATTATGCGGAGCTTGACAGGTTGGACTTCTTGCGCATCATCCGCGATACGATTCCGGCGAACGGCTTCGACAACGGCATCCGCGTGCGACTCACTGAAAAAGATGAATTCGCCATCAAGGATGGCGGCTACGCGATTTTCGAGAACGTGATTACGGATTCCATCGTAGGCCCGGGCGTGCTTGTGCAGGTGAAGAACGGTGCAGGCGGAACGCTCAACATCCGCAAGGAAAGCAAGAAGGGCGACGTGATTTCGAAATGCGAACTACCCTCGGCGGGTGACGCAAGCAAGTGGATTGACGTGCGCTGCTCCAACATGCCGGAACTCAAGGGCGTGCAGGACTTCTACCTGACGGCGGAAGGCCTCGGCGGCGAAACGCTCGTAGGCAACATCAAGTTCGACAAGGGTGTAGATACTTCGCGTACAGTGATTCGCCAGATGGACGGTCGCACATCATTAGAAACGCTCCGTCAAAGCATTACGTTTGATCGCGAAAATAGCCTAGTTCGTCTGGCTTCCGAGGCAAAATGGACGCTTTTCGATGTCAATGGTGTTGCTGTCAAGCGTGGTTATGGACGCGAATTCCGCATGTTGGGCTTACCTCATGGGGTGTATTTCGTACATTCCGCAGGCCAAATGTTACCGATTCGTTACTAAACGAACCTGAAACTCAATTGTAAAATAGGTTTATTCTTAATGACGGGCCTCTTGTAAAAAAGCCCGTTTTTTGTGTGTTTTGGCACACTTTGCAGATTTTTAAGAGTAAAATGGATATTTTTTATCTTTTTTGTAATAAAAAAGATATATTCTGTTGTAAATGAAAATTTTCCAATGGAGTAAATATGAATAAACACTTATTTTGGAATCTGGGAATTTCAGCATTCTTGGTCATTGGCCTTAGTGCCTGTTCGAGTTCATCCTCGTCTTCCGCAGATGATGACGACGATATCGGTTATTCTTTTACGGAGAAAGATTCCGGCAAGTCATCATCCTCCAAAAAAAGTGCATCTTGTAAATCCGTGACCGCAAGCTTGGCCGTCCCAACAAATTTGGAAGTTGTCAAGAACGGAGATGACAAGTGGGTTCTTATTTGGGATTATTCAGTTAATGACGAACGCCCCGAAACTGGTTTCGTTATCGAATCTCTTGACATGTCGGATTCTGTGCCGAACTGGAAAACTGTTGGCACCACCAATGAAGCCGTTGTGATGTATAATTTGAGCGGCGAATCCAAAGCAGGTAAATATTACCGTGTATCCGCAATGGATGATTGCGGAGTTTCTAAAGCTACGGACATGGTCGAAGTTACTAAAACTGGAGCAAACTCTACTACAAGCGCCGATCTTGCTGTACCGACCAACCTCAAACTTGAAAATGTAGGCGACAACATGTGGCAACTTTCTTGGAGCTACACAAATAACGAAAATCGCCCAGAACAGGGATTCAAGCTCCAGAGCCTAAATCTCGATGACAAGAGCCCCAAGTGGGCTGATGACGGAAGCACCAACAAGGGAGTTCACGTCGTTAAAATAGACGGAAACAAGAAGGGAGGTTTGCTCTTCCACGTTGCTGCCAAGGACAACAACGGTGTTTCCGAATATTCCGAAGAAATCACCATTCCTCGTGTAGTAGACAGTACGAGCACATCCACCAACAACAGCATGGATCTGGCGGTCCCCACGGACTTGAAACTCGACTCCATCGGCGTCAACAAGTATAAACTTTCTTGGAGCTATACAGACAATACAAATCGCCCTGAAAACGGATTTAAGCTGCAGAGCCTCAATTTAAACGATAAGACTCCGAAGTGGGCGGTCATGGATTCCACCAATAAAGGTGTAAACATGATTGTTGTCGACGCCACTAAGAATGGTGGTAAGTATATTCGTGTCGCAGCTAAGGATTCTAAGGGAACTTCGGCTTACTCTAGTGAAATATTGGTTCCAGTTCCGGACACCACGAAAGTTGCGGGCCAAGAAATTGATCTTGCTGTTCCTGTGAACTTGACTCTTAATTCCTTGGGCAACAACGAATATCTGCTTTCTTGGAGCTATACCGATGCAGATAAGCGCCCAGCAAAGGAATTTGTCATGCAGAAGCTTTATCTCGCGAACGGAAAATCTTGGGAGAATGTCAAGGCTACAATTAACAAGGATGTTCTTTTCTACAAACTTGACGCCGATACAGTTGACTACTTTATTCGAATCGCCGCCAAGGACGACAAGGGATTGAGTGCCTATTCCAACGTAGTTCAGGTGCCGAAAAAAGGTGCTGGTGCTGACATCAAAAACCCTCCGACGAACCTCGCTATTTCTCGTATTGCCCCTAGTGTATGGGAACTCAGCTGGAACTACGAAAATAACGTTGAAAACGCGAACCGTAAATTTATCATTCAAAGTTCCAAGCTCAAAGATTTTAAATGGGTTGATATTGGCCAGAAACTCGATGGTAATGTACGTAATTATTACATCCAAGGTCGCGATAAAATTGAAACCTATCATCGTATGGCTGTAATCAATGACGGTGACACATCGGCCTTTACCGAAGCAATTCAGTTGACTCCAGAAATTCCGTACCGCGATTACATGGCGCTCAATGTACCGGAGATGACTTCGAGATTTACGATGGTTTTTACAACATTGTTTGAAGCAGATCAAGATACATCAACGAAGGAAGATAGGACTTTTACTGAGGGTGTTGCTACTTATACGATTATGAATAACTTGATTAGTAAATACATTTTCGAATCAGAATACACGAAAGATGTTCATTATGAAGCTCGCTGGTTTACTTCTTTGGAAAAATTCAATTATTACAAAGGAACCTGTGATGGAATGAAAAAATCAGATAAATGTGATAGCTGTTTTTGGGAAGAATCTTTCCCATACGAAGAACCTTCCATTTCGAAACGGATAAGTTGGGGCGATGCGTCTGATGAAAAACTTTCAAAGAATATATATGACTCGTGTGCTACCGAAACAGGCTATGAAAAGGCTAACCATTTCAAACTTTATGACCCAAATACCGATCCTGATGAATGGGCGACTATCATGAATGCAGAATATGACATGCATTTTTGTGTTCAGGATTATGCTCGTAAAATTTGCGAATATTACGTACAACTTCGTATTGTTTGGACCGATATAAATGACGAAACAGATTGGAGCGAGTGGTCAAAACCATTCAATGTTCGCGAAATTAACGGAGCCAAAGCATTCTGTGAAGATAATTAGCTTATAGAGCTCAACGTTACATAATATTTTTCAAAACGCCACTGCATTTCGCGGTGGCGTCTTTGCATTATATGCGATAGTCTTTTATTTCAAGAACGCGAAGAAAACAGCCGCGATAATCAGTACAAAAGCGACAATGTGGTTCCACTGCAACGCTTCGTTATTGAATACCGTTACCGCGATAACGGTAAAGACGGTCAACGAAATTGCTTCTTGGATGACCTTCAACTGCATCAGGCTGAAGGGGCCGCCGTTGATTTTGCTGCCGATGGTGTTGGCGGGAATCATGAAGAAATATTCGATAAGCGCAACGCCCCATGACGCAAGAATCACGAGGATGAGCGGCCAGTCGGTGCTGATGTGCATTTCCTTGAGTTTGAGGTTTCCGTACCAGGCGGCGGTCATGAACACGTTGCTGATGATGAGGAGGATTACTGTAATGATTCCGGCTTTCATGGGGGAGTGGATAGTGGTTAGTAAATAGTGGTTAGGGAATTTTTTCCTCGAGCTTCACACCTCTCTCGTCTTTCGTCAGTAGGCCCGTAGGACCGTTCTCTCGTCTAAGCCTATACGGTTTTCCGGTCGAGTGCTGGTAGGCGAGGCGGGCGCGGACTTGCTCCAAATACTTGATGTACTTTTCGCTTTGGTAATCGCGGTATATCCAATCAAAAGCGTGGAAAT
>JAFWRL010000142.1 GCA_017520105.1 Fibrobacter sp. | reverse complement strand
GACACTTTGAATTTTTACTTATAATTACCGAAAATTCCTAATTGCACGAATACGCCAAAAAGGAAATGTTTATTCGTGATTCTCGCGTGCGCGCCCAAATCAATATAAGCACCTCCATCTTTTGCGTTTCCTGAATAAACAAACCTAAGTCCAACAGCTTGCGACCAGCCAAATTCCCAAAATTCAGAATAAGCCGCACTGCTAAAGAGATAATCTATAAAATGATGCGATTCAAACAGCCCAATTTTCGCATTTTGCGACAAAGCCCAATATGTATTGCCAATCATCAAATATTGAGCCCATTCAACCATTTTTTCACTACATATTCCCAAAAGAATAAAATTCCACAACATCTCATCCGAAACTCTTACCCCATCTGACCGAAATTCAACATCTACTGACACTACCGCATATCCAGTAGCAACAAACTCATTTCCCCATACCGCAGATTTATCACGCATTCCTAAAAAAGGGACTTGTATCACCGTTGGTGCGGCATAAGCTATTTCCATAACAAAACCGCTCGGGAAAAACTCTCTTTCTGCAATAGGAATTTTTTCAATCCCAGCATCAACACTTTCAACTTTATTCGTATCTACAACGCCGTTCGTATCAACGTCAAGCACTAGAGAAATTTTCGAAAGAGAATCTGCATCCAACGAGTCCTGCAAATCCTGCGCAGACGGTTGTGCAATAGCACATACCGCAAGCATCAAAATGCAGAATAACACATTTGGCCTCATTAAAGAACTCTCAAAGTTCGTTTTTCGAAACACTCTTTTTGAATATACAAAAAAATTTCACTTTTCCACCACATGCCCCGATAGCTCACGGAAATCGCCTTTTTTATACAAGGTAACTCCAGGCGAAACCAAGTGAAACACCGACTGTTCTGCAAGCGTTTCCACATTGAACTCGAAGGAATCCAAGCGGTTGCGGTAGCTATCCGTAGAGTTGTCGAACGAGACCATGTAAGGCGGGTGCGGAATCTTGCCCTGGTTCACAAACGAAATCAGCTCGACTCCGACCCTGTCGTTAGACACAACCCACGCATCTACAGGCGGGATTTTTTTCACAAGCGACATTAAAATTTGTCTATAACGAGCATGCGCACGCGGTTCCTGCATAAAGTCATAAGGGCTCGCATGCGACGCATCAGTCGCTTCGAACACCTCAAGCCCCACATTCTTGAGACCTTTCAAGCGGTCCCTCGACCACATGCTCATGTGATACGGAGACACAAAGGCAATCCGCGTCACGCCTTTTTTCTTCAAAAAACGCCCGACAATACGCCCCGGAAATTCACCAAAGGCGAGATTAAAAAACGCAAATCGCTTTTCTTTTTTCAGCGCACGCGGAATGTCGTACAGCGGATGTTCCCACCACACCGCCACAGGGAAACGCGTCATCGCAAGTTTTGCAAACAACTTATTGATATCGAATACGAGCATCGTCGAGACGACAGCACCAAAACACCCACGGCAATCTTCCAGCATTATCCGCTTTCCGCCCGCATCCAGAAACGCGCTTTCCTCCTCGAAATAGCCAAGTACCTTGGGTTTCAAATTGCGCCGATGAGCCGACGCATAGACATTGTGCATAAACTGCAGTTCACGTTCGCCAAGGCAATTAAAGTCCCCGTTCGCATTACAACGCATAATCAGAAGGATTTCTTTCGGTTCCGCCAACGATAATCTTGTATTTCTAAAGTAATAACGCCCTTGCCCTTTACGCTCCAAAATTCCCTGTTCACGCAATTTTGCAAGCGCCCGCTGCATCGCCCCAAGCGAAGTTTCATAGGAAGTGCACAAATCCTTGATGGACGGAAGCGGGCCATCCGCTGAAATCTTGCCGGATTTCCAGGCATCCAACAACAAACGCTCCAAACGGACGCTCTCGCGCTCATGTACGGCAACCGATATTTCGGGCTTACGTCCCCAAAAATAACCGTTACCATGTTCGCTATATATTTTACCTTGCTCAACCAGTTTCTTGTATGCACGGAAAGCCGTGAACACCGATGCGCCCAAGGACGAAGCCACCTCGCGCACGGAAGGGAGCCTATCCCCATCCTTGAAATTAGACGATTCAATCCACTTGCAAAAATCTTCGACTGTCATAAAAACGCGCCCACCACAATGAAAAAATCATAATCTCGGTACAACCATTAGCCTGCCACGACAAAACGACAGGCAAGCCCTGAATATTCAAAATATAATAACACTAGTTACACTTTAACAAAAACGCAAACATCTCATTGAGAAAAAACAAGAGACATTACTTACTTTTAGGTAAGACAAAATAACACACCTTCAACAATATCGAAAACATCATGTTTAAGAAACTACTCTTCACCTTAGGAATTTTGCCCATGACCGCTTTAGCATTCCAAGTTGGCGCCTGGGTCGGCGGGCCCGGACAATACCCGCAGCCCACTCAAGAAAACGTGCAGGCATTCCAAGATTTGCAGGGCACGCACATTGACCTCATCAGCTATTTCGCGCTCTTCGACATGAACGACTGGAATGCGACCGAAGAGTACGCAAATGTCGCGAAGAACAACGGTTCCACGCTTGTGGTGACCTGGATGGCGAACGGCTATAACGCGCAGGACCTGGTCAACGGCAAGGCAGACAGCTACATCCGCGACTACGCCAAGGGTGTCAAAGGCTACGGCGAAGAAATCTGGCTCAGGCCGCTCCACGAAGCGAACGGCGACTGGTACGACTGGGGCGTAGGCAAGGCAGGCGCCGGCAATACCGACGCTAACGTCGCCGAAGCATTCCGCCATATCGTGAAAATTTTCAAGGAAGAAGGCGTCACGAACGTCAAATGGGTCTGGACGACGAACGCCTCGAACCAGGGCAGCGGTACATCGCTTACGGGCAACTACCCCGGCGACGAATACGTGGATTACATTTCCATTGACGGCTACAACTGGGGCACGTGCCAGAGCTGGTCCAGCTGGCAGACGTTCTCGCAGGTTTTCAAGAAGGCATATAACGCGCTCGCAAACATCAACAAGCCGCTGTTCATCGCCGAAATTTCGAGTTCCGAGAGGGGCGGCAACAAGGCAGAATGGATTACCGACATGTTCGAGCACTTCGCGACCGATTTTTCTCGCGTCTTTGCGGTGATGTGGTTCAGCCAAAGCAAAGAAGCAAACGAAGGCGACTGGGCGCTCAATACGTCGCAGGCCGCCGTTGACGCCTGGAAGGCGGGCATCGCCAAGATGAAGGCGATGGAACCCGCCTCTTCCAGCAGCCAGGCCATAAGCTCAAGTTCTTCGAGCGACAACACTAGCATCATGATTAACGGGAGGGCCGCCAGCAGTTCCTTTCGCCTGCAAGACGGCAAGCTCTACATGCAAACAGACAAAGCGCTAAGGGCAAGCGTCGTGCAGTTCGACTACCAGGGCCGCGTCCTGTGGCAGAGCCCGGTACAGCATTTCGCCGCGGGCGTGCACGCTATCGACGCCCCCAAGGCAAGCACGCGGAGCATTTATAAGCTCTCCGCAGAGCGCTAAATAAAATTTGTTCATAAAGTCCCTTGGACATTCCCCATTCTAGCACGCTCCCAAAGGCAATGCTGGAGTGGGGATTTTTTATCCCCAGCTGAACCATATCGTCATAAACTTGTCTTAAACTTCATATATAACATAAATACAATTTTTATCCAAAAAAGATTATCCTTTTTAGATAATCCTAACCGGATAACAGAAAAGGCCCGCTTTTGAAGCGAGCCTCTCTCTAGGATAATTCTGTGTTTGTGCGCAAGAATTAGAAACGGAAGTGGGCGAAAGCCTTGTTGGCTTCGGCCATCTTGTGCGTGTCGTTCTTCTTGCGGACTGCGTTGCCTTCGCTGTTCTTGGCGGCAACGAGTTCTGCAGCAAGGCGTTCTGCCATGTTGGCTTCGTTGCGGTTACGAGCTGCATCGAGGAGCCAGCGGAGAGCGAGGGCCTTGGCGCGGTCCGGAGCAACTTCCATCGGGACCTGGTAGTTTGCACCACCAACGCGACGGGACTTGACTTCGACACGCGGCTTGATGTTTTCAAGG
>JAFWRL010000141.1 GCA_017520105.1 Fibrobacter sp. | reverse complement strand
GTCGATGCCCGTTACTTTTGAAATAATGAAAGAGCCGTATCCCTCTTGGTACATTTCTAGAGCTTTAGCCCATTCTTCTTCTGTGTGTTTCTTATACATGAAAACCCCGAAAGTTGTGTCCAACTTTCGGGGTTCACATCAGTGACCGGGGTGACAATGTAACATAAAGGATCACTGGATTCTTCGTTCGCAATGCTCACATAGAATGAAACAACGTTAGTGAACCTGTCGAACCACTCTCGTCTCTAGTCTGTAAGCGAAGCGGTCTCTCGTCTCGTTAGGCCTTCGGATATCTCAGCTTTTCACCGGTCGCTTCGTCCATGTAGGGCGGCTTGCCTTCGCGGAACTTCTGGTTAATGACCAAGTTCTGGAGTCTTCTCTTGATGCCGGCTTCTGTCTTGCAGAAGAAGAACACCACCTTGTTGGTGCCCGGAACCTGGAAAACGGCAAGCTTGAACTTCTGCGAAACGGCGCGACGGAAAAACTTGATGTCTTCTTTCTTGGGAATAACTTGGTCGCTACCCGGCTTGATTTCGCAAATCATGTCGGCGTCGGCGAGCAAAGCCTTGGACTTCTGCTGGAGAGCAAGGAAGTTGGGCTCGGTGCTCTTGCGGATGTTTTCCATGTTGAACGGGCTTCTTGCCTTTAAACCTTTCAGGGCACCGCGGATGGCGAAAAATAAAAGAATACCCACAACCAGAATCAGGATGTAGGGCCAGTAGTTTGCGAAAAAGTCTAACATAATCACCTCAATTGGAGTGCTCCAAATATAGCAATTTTCTATTTTTAGATTGTGAAAATGAATACGCTTATATTGTTTCTTATTGGTGTTGTGGCATCTTCGTATGCCGCGCAGTTTAGTGTTTTCCACGAAGAATCTTATGAATGTCCCGATGGAACGCCAATCGCTTCGATTGAACTTAAGGGGCTTGAATACACGAAAGACCACGTTGTTTTGCGAGAACTCGTTCACAAAGTTGGGGCGTCTTTTTCGCAAAAAGTCTTTGAATTGGAAAAACTGAAACTCCAAGATCTCGACCTTTTTACCGATATTACCGTGACCTGCGAACCGGCTAAAGAGTCTATTAACGACATCTTTGCAGGCTCTGCCACTCCGGCGCACGGCCTAAATGCAACAAAGCTTGTCTATCATTTCAAGGAAATTTTCCGCTGGATTCCGTCTCCCACGACCAAGACATCGGACCGCGATGGTTTCATGATTGGACTTGCGCTTGCGAACTTGAACGTTCTTGGCGAAGACATTCGTGCCGAGTTGCAATACCGTACGGCGGTCAGCCCGATTTTCGAAAAAAATGAGTACGCCGTCTATGCCAGCTCTCCCTACTTCATGAATCTCCCGGTGGGCTGGAACTTTGAGTTCTTGCGTACGAACAGTTGGGATGATATTCGCGGGTTCCGGGATGCTAGCTGGATATTTAGTTTGGATGTAAAATGGAACCTGATTCCGCATTTTTCCCTTCTTGGGCATTCGGCCTACCGTTATCTGGAAGGTGGCCCGGGACATTTGCCGGAATTTGGACTTGGCGTAGCTGTTGATTTCCGCAATAGCGAAATTGATACCCGCAAGGGCGTTTACTTTGAAAGTTCCGTGATGCACATGGGTTTCCGCGAGATGAACGATGAACATTATACGGAATTCTTGGAAGATGGCCGAGCCTATTATTCGTTCGGTCCTTTTGTGACAGGGGCTTCGGCATTGGTACGTTTGCGTCCGGGAACCGTAAAACGTTATGATTACTTCTATCATGGTGGCGAAAACTCTTTCCGTGGCCATTATGCTGATTCTTTGTACCTGGGCATTCACGAAGCTTTGCTTACGCTTGAAGAACGCTTTGTGTTGCTAGAACGCCGCCCGGCTTCGCTGTGCGGGGTTAATTTCTTCTATGGCCTCCAGCTTGTGGCCGGATTTGACGGTAGTCTGCTTTGGGACGAAGGTGCCCCCAAGTGGAAAAACTATGAAGGAGCTGTGTATGGCGGTATTCATCTAGTCCTGCCGGCTATTGACCGTATCCGTTTTGAAGTCGGCTACAGCCCCGACTATGGCGAACCGAAGTTTTACTTTGGTTTCTTTGACAAGCCAAGTACGTCTCGTTGGCGCAATAGGTAGCGTCTAGACTAAAGAACGTACCCTTGTTTTTTGTGTAAAAAAAAGTTAAATTTATCTTGCGATTTTGAAAAAGAAAAAAGAGGCTCGACGTGGGCCTATATGGAGAACGAATGTCCATTAACTATCTAGATCTTCCTATCGGACGCAAATATCCCTATGAAGTGGATTGCGTCGTGGAAATCGGCAAAGACACGAATTTGAAGTACGAATATGACGAACGTTTGCATGTGTTTCGTCTTGACCGTTGCCTTTTGAGCTCCATGAGCTACCCCTGCACGTATGGTTTTATTCCGAGCACTAAGGCCGATGATGGCGATGCTTTGGATATGCTCATTTACAGCCCCGCATCCATGATTACGGGTACGGTTTGTACTTGCCGCGTTATTGGTGCGCTTGATATGACCGACGGCGGCAAGAAGGATTATAAGGTTCTAGGCGTTCCGACGTTCAACCCGCGTCCGTTCTGCGATATTTCCGATGTCGATCAGATGTTCCTCCGTATCACGAAGAATTTCTTCCAGAACTACAAGGAACTGGAAGGGAAGGATGTTCAGATTGGTGAATGGAAGGACGCCGCGTTTGCTCGTGAAAAAGTGATTGCAGCGCATAAGGCTTATTTCCAGAACCAGGTTCAGGTGCCGGAGATTCGCTATCAAGAACCCGAACACGACGAAAAAATCACCGCGGAAGAGCTAATATAAGCCGAGAGTCGCGGGAGGCCGCTTGCGGACTCACATGACCGAGGCGCAATATCTAAAAAAACAACGAAGTTGTTTTTCATTAATCTAAAGCCGAGCGCGGCGACCGCTTACAAATTTATTTAGATGAATGAATGCATCGTAAGGTTGCATTCATTTTTTTTGCGCAGAATAATTCTCTCAAATTATGATAAAGTTGTTGTTGCAACAATTATTTGTTGTTTTTGAAAGAGCTCTTTTATATATTGTTTTTGTTATAACAATTTAGATAAGATGAGGACTTATGAATAAGGTAATTATATCGGCAGCCATGTCGCTTTTGCTTCTAAGCACCTCCGCAATGGCGTTGACGATTAACATCAACAAAAAGAAGAGTGAAAGCGAACGCGTAACTCCTCCGGCTCCTCAGCCACCTCCTCCGCCATCACCGTCGTCTCCACTACCACCACCTCCTCCACCTCCACCGCCACCACCTCCTCCTCCGCAGATCCGTTGCACTTATGCGGAACCGAAGTGCGACCGTTACGATAGAATCCTTATGGAACGTTATCAAAACGAACAACAGATGTATAGCTTTGGTCAGTGCATCCGTGGCGAAAAGGAACGCTACTATAATTTCTACTGCACCAATGGCGATATCTGGATGAAAATTGATTTCCGTCGCAACAGGGCTGATCGTATTGAGTGCTATGACCCGCGACAGGACAGGTTCTTTGTGGCTCGTTCCATAAGCGAATGCGAAAAGATAAACCGCAATCTAAATGGCAGGAATGATGTGAGGACAGACGTTCCTCCGCCACGCCACAAACAACAAGGATTGCTCAAAAACTAGGATAATCGTTAACTTGTTGTAATTACATTTAAAGCCCCGGAAGATTCTGCTTCTGGGGCGTTTTGTATAAACTTTAATTTTTTTTAGGTTATCGATATTCGCTATTTCTGGATGCAGCGGACGGAAAACGCGTTGTTCTCTTCGATGGCGCGTTCCGCATAACGTTCGTTGTAACCACCGATGGTCACGAAGTTTGCAATGTAAGTCGTCTCTTCGGTCGCTGTCCAGAAGAACGCGGACTTGTCCATGTCTTCGTATGCAAAATGGGCGTCGTTTTGGCCAGGAACGTTGAATGACGATTTGGTTGCTTCGCAGTATGGACTCCACATTTCGTTGTTGCCAAAGCAGATTCTCTGGCCTGCTTGCTTGACCCTGAAACCATTTTTCTTGCTTGCACCAAGGTACTTGCTCAAAAAATTCCAGTCTTTGCGGTCGGGAAGTCGCCATCCCGTGGGGCAGGCGTTCATGGCCGCTTTCCATGTGTAAAGACGACCGTACTTGTGACAGTTTTCGTTGTCATCGTTGTAGCAGTAGCTACCGCGAGTCTTGTATGTAAGGTTCTCGGCAAGCCAGTTGTGGTTTCCTATTTTGACAATCCTGTATGTGTGCCCGTCACGCGGGTCTTTGAACTTGTTCTTTGAAGGACTCTTTTTGGCTGGGGCTGCAGCGGCAATACAAACTGATAAAAGTATAAATATTAATCCGATTCTCATAAAAGGAAATGTACAAAATTTCGATGAGAAAATTTTTTTTATTTTATGAATTGTAGAGGTTTTAAAAGTTGTTAATCGAAGATGTAAAAAAATCTGTTATAGATGCAGGGTTCCGTGATGGCGAAAAAATGCCATCCGTGCGGAAAATGGCGGAACGGCTGAATCTTTCGGTCAATACGATTCATAAAGTGTATCGGCTTCTGGCGCAAGAAGGCCGTATTCAACTTGTTCATGGTAAAGGTTGTTTTTGGGGCGAAGCGCCCGCGATTGAAGTGAAGCCTGAAGAAAGTGTCTATTCTGTTGTGGAACGGTTGTTCCAGAACGATTTGGACAGTGGCTTCTTGAATGCGTTTGATGAACTGCCTTCGTGCAAGGAATTGTCGAACCGTTATAACGTCTCTCCGTACATTATCAAGAAATTCCTGATGCTGAAATGTTCCCAGGGCATTTTGCGGCATGTGGGGCACCGATTCTTCTTTAGCGAGGAACGCCGTATTGAAAAACTGAATTATGTTCTGTTTGTTCATCGCTCTGATGAATTCGGGCGATTGAAAATTGAGTCGGAACGCGAGTCTGATGTTTTCCGCACCTTTGCGCAGATTGCTGCGGAACAGAAAATAGCAGTGAAATTTATTGGTTATCACGAATCGTCGAACCAGTTTTTTTTATCGACGGGTGAGAAGTTTGTTGTAAAAAACGATTCGCATTGTTTAGGGGTATTCCTTTCGACGTGGCTTGTCGATGACGCCTCGAAGTTGTTTGCTCATTTCGCTTCGTTTAAAAATCCGATTTCAGTTTGGTGGGAATACGCACCCGACGTTATTCCTGTAATTGCACGCAATAAAAAGAAATGGGCTTTTTATAATGTGGCCTTTGGCAAGGAAGCTGGCGTGATTGTCGGGCGTTACCTCAAGAATAAAAATGTGGGGCAGGTGCATTACCTTTCGCCTTATCATGCGAGCTTCTGGTCTAAAGCCAGATTGCAGGGCTTGCTGGAAGCCGGTGCCAACGTGATTCCGCTTGTCGATGACCGGTTTGCTTCACCGTTTGATTTGGCTGATGCCGCGGAACGTGATGGCGTTGAACGTCAGGATTTTTTGAACAACATTCTTGAGTCCTTGTTGCAAAATGCGACTCTCGATAAGTTTGTCTGTTCGAATGATTGGGTGGCGGCATCGCTGATAGATTTTTTCAAGGCGAAAAAGTTGCCTCCGCCGTATGTCATTGGCTTTGACGATACGATTGAAAGCTATCGCTACGTGTTCGATTCTTTCGCGTTCAACGTCGGGACGATGGTGAAAGAGGCTATTTATCACATCGTTGCACCGACCATCTATGCCGAACAGCGCCGCCAGATGCAGACCCCGCTAGGCCGCGTCGTCGAGAAACACTAAATGAACTTTGTCAGAAGTTTCATGTTACCGTCACCCTGAGGGCTAATAGCCCGAAGGGTCCAGTAATTTCTTACACGTCAAATTTCCCGGAGCAGGCGAGGAGCCCGAGCATATAAAGTAATCCGTCGTAATAGCGCCAAGTTCCTGTCGGGACTTCCATGTTCCACAAGTCTTCTGCGAATGGTTTTATAAGCGGATCGCCAGCGGGGAGCGCAATCGTTGCGGCTGCGTTCATGGCAATGAGGCCGCCCGTGGCAAGTCTTGCTTCGCGTGGGAACGCGCTCCCGTCAACACGCATGTCGGCGAGGTACGGGCGACGACTGTGGAGGTAGCCGAGAATCTTACGGACTGCAGAAACTTCCCATTCGCTCACATCGGCGCGTTCGCCTTTGTCTTGCAATGTGGCAGCATCAAGCCCGATGTTCCACACGACGCGCCAAGCGTCACCGCAGAAACAATCGCTTTCCGGGTGCCACGGCGTTTTCTTGGGCGTCCCGTCGAATTCGCTGTAGTCGGCAGCAAGCCCCGTGATTGGGTGGCATGCTTTTTTTAAGTAGGCGACACTGTTGTCTGCTATTTTGTTCCAAATTCCATCACCGCTGGCTTCACCGTACATTCTGTAGAATGTGACCGTATTGTAGCTTGGGTCGGTAAAGTCGTTCCCTTTCATGGGCGAGAATCGCACGAGTCCGGCGTTTGCGTCCATCATTGTATAGACATCGCCAGATTGCGGCTTGTGCGCCATGTCGTTGATGAGCTCGACAGCATCGCGCTTGTAATCATCGCAATTGAATTTCTTGGCGGCATAAAGAAGTGCTGCAGCAAAGTATTCTTCGCCATCTGGGGCCGCACCCGGGTCCATCATCGAAAAATCGGCGGTCGAAACCTGCCAGGCGTAATAGCCCGCCAAGTCGCCTTCTTTATTTTTCATGTGCGTCTTGGAAAACTTCCAGAGTTTGTCGAAAAGGTCCTGCTTGCCGAGGAGGGCTGCAACTGTCATGCCGTAGCTCATGCCTTCGGAGCGGATGTCGTTGTGGCCGATATCCACGATGTACGCCATGTCGTTGCCTTTGTCAAAGCAGATGCGTTCGTTTTCGCGGTCGCCCGCAAAGAGCTGGGCGAAAGCCTTGTTCAGTTTAGCCTCGATTTCGGCGGGAGTCTTACCAATTTCTTCAAAAATGTTTCTCATGGCAACTAAAATAGAAATGTATTGGCTCGCGGTCTTGTTTTGTAAGCGAAATGATTTAAAAGTGATGTAAGTGTTTTGCTCTTTCGCTTGAAGAATTGTTGCAATTATGAAAAAAATCGAATAAAATTAAAAATGTCATGATTTGACATTTTACGATTCTATATTCATAAAAAAGATTAATCCCGTTTTTTTTCGCATGTAGACGGGGAAGGAAAATAAAATGAATAATATATTAAATGGCTGTGTTGATATATGGCTGGATGAATTAGTTCCGTGCCTCAAAGATTTGGAAACCGGATTAATTGAAGAAACTTTCGTTTTTAAAATAGAAAGTCGTTCCGTACTTAGGAATTATAATTCGTTTAATGGTTGGGGGATTGATTGGGTTAAAGTCCCTTTAAATGTTGATGTATTTGCATTGGGCTTGTACAGCTCCAAGAAATAACATATATTTATTTGGAAAGAAAAAATATAGTGGTGTAGGTGGTCATCTTTTTGCAATCGCTGCGGATATGTCTTTTAAATGGGGCTTTGATGGCTTTGTGTATGGCTTTGCACTTAACAAGGAACTTTTAAATCACTATATTGATTTTCTCGGATGTTCTTTCGTTGGCATTCTTCATCCGTATCATTTTTTGATAGAACCTGGTGCTGCCCAAAAGCTTTTGGAGAATTACACTTATGAGTGGAATTGATAAAAAGACCATGAATTTAGCGGATATTCAAAGCGAATATTTGGGTTTTCCAAATCCTTATAAAGACGCTCCTTCTTGTAGGTATGATCATCGAGCGCTCGTTGCTTACACTCAAAAAGTAGGCAAGTCTATAAATGACTTGTCTTACGAAGAAAAACTTGCTTTTGTGATAAAATAAAAACGCCCGCATTACTGCGAGCGTCTTTAAGAGCTTGAGTCTTTGCAACTCGAGTCGATTTACCTGGAGTAGTATTCGACGACGAGCTGTTCTTCGAGCTTGACCGGGATCTGGTCGCGAAGCGGGAGCTTCACGAGAGTACCCTGCATCTTGCCGAGATCGACAGACAAGTATTCCGGAGCGGCAGCTGCAGAAGCGATTGCTTCCTTGATCTGCACGTGTTCCTTAGACTGTTCACGAACGGCAACCACGTCGCCAGCCTTGATGAGGCGGCTCGGAGAGAAGCTACGAACACCGTTCACAGTGAAGTGACCGTGTGCAACGTACTGACGGGCAGCGAAAATCGTACGGGCAAAACCCATGCGGTAGACGACTGCGTCAAGACGAGTTTCGAGCAAGATCATCAGGTTATCACCTGCAGAACCT
>JAFWRL010000140.1 GCA_017520105.1 Fibrobacter sp. | reverse complement strand
CCTGCGACGCAGCATCGCTCGAACACGCCATGAACAGGAAAACGA
This sequence comes from Fibrobacter sp., assembly GCA_017520105.1. Next base: position 2,149 of record JAFWRL010000140.1, on the reverse strand, counting down.
ACAAGAAACTGAACCACCTCATGCCCTAAAAATAACCAAATCCCGCCATAAATCAAAATACTTATTTCGCATAAAAGATATGCTTTGAAGGCATAGTTTTACATTTTTTTGAAAATGTCATAATATGACATTGCAAGAATGTATATTTGCAGTGAGCAAAAAAGACCCGCAATTTCAAGCTTGTTTGCGGGCAGGAGCGAAAATGAAGAAAAAGACCGGAAAAGGAATAGAGATAGCCCAAGCCCAAAGCAATGGGTACAAGAATCTTGTAACGCAAATAGGCTCATTGCTGGTTGAAAGCCGTAAACAGGTTTTTCAAGCAGTAAATACCACTCTCGTAAATACCTATTGGCAAATCGGTCGTCATATTGTAGAATATGAACAAAATGGCAATGCGAAAGCCCAATATGGGGCAGAACTGTTGGATAACCTCGCTAAGGACTTAACCGCGCAATTTGGAAAAGGGTTCAGCCGTTCAAACCTATTCCAAGTAAGGCTATTTTACCTAAAATTCCCAAAAATCCAGACACTGTCTGGAAAATTGAGTTGGAGTCATTATACAGAAATCATCAAGGCAAACTCTGACTTGGAAATTGGTTTTTACACAAAGCAATGCGAAAACGAGAACTGGAGCGTCAGGGAACTCAAGCGTCAGATGAAAAGTCTGCTGTTCCATAGGATTGCCTTGAGCAAGGACAAGAAGAGCGTGCTGGAAATAAGCAAGCAAGGAATCCAAACGCAAAAGCCCGAAGACATCGTAAAGGACCCTTACGTTCTGGAATTTCTCGGGGTAAACGAAGACCAGAAATACCTTGAAGGAGATATCGAGGAGAAGGTTGTCGCCAACTTGCAAACATTCTTGTTGGAGTTCGGCAAAGGCTTCGCTTTTATCGGACGGCAGTACAAGATGCAGATTGGTGCCAGACAGTTCAAAGTTGATTTGGTGTTCTACAATTACAATCTCAAGTGCTTTGTTCTTATTGATTTAAAACGCGGCGAAATTGAGCATTACGATGTAGGGCAAATGAACATGTACCTGAATTTCTTCAAAAAAGAGGTCTGCGCCCAAGATGACAATCCGCCTATCGGAATCGTACTCGGTGCCTACAAGGACCAGTTGTTGATGGAATATGCGATGCAGGGGATAGAAAACAATTTATTCGTAAGCAAGTATCAGCTTTATCTCCCCAAGCGCGAGGAATTGCAAGGCGAACTAGAAAAACTGCTTTCGGGAAAGTGACATAAAGACCCGCAATTTCAAGTTTGTTTGCGGGCTGGAGCAAATTCCAACTACTCGAAAAATCGAGTAGCTCGCTGGTGGGCAAGTCAAGTTTTGAAGGACCACTTGTTCAAGGGGTATAGTCTCAATAAGCGGATGATGACTGCCGGGATGGAACAGGAGTCTAGGTTTGTTGAGCTTTTTACTCCCTGTTCGCGAAAGCCTTGATGCCGCCTTCCATGAGGGTTGCGGCGAGGTCAATCATTTGTTTAAGCGGGATTTTGCGGCCGTCTTGCACCCACTGGCGGTATAGCGCAAGCGTGGTGTTGTTGAACGCACGCACGATATTTTGGATGCAGACTTGCTTGGTGTGGAGTCGCGTCGTTTTGGAATGGGTGTGGGCTAAGACCTTGCGTTGCATGGGTTCGCGCACGTAGTCCAGGCGGCTGTCGCAGGTGATTTTCTTGAAGAACTCGTCCTGCGATTCCATGAACTCGAAAAAAGAGCGCACGATTTCCTTCTGGTTGTCGAGGTAGTTGTAGTCCTTCACGAGCTCAATATAGCGCTCCATGTAGCCCGCCTGGATTTCGCGGAGCACGTCGTCGGTACTTTCGTAGTGCAGGTAGAACGTGTTGCGGTTGATCATGGCGCGGTCGGCGAGGGCCTTGACGGTAATCTTTTCGTAGGGCATTTCGCAGACCATCTGCTTGAACGCCGTGTAGATGGATTCCTTGGTGCGCCTGATGCGCAAATCTTCTTTGTGGACGGCTGGTTTCATGGCGTAAAATATAGGCTACCTCTAAAAATACATCTTTTTCGTAAAAATGGATTTTCTTTCGCTTTCACAACCTGAAAAAGTCCACTTTTTGCCCTTTACCCCATTCCATTCCGGGCCTTTCGGCCCGGTTTTTCGCCCCGGGGGCGCCCGCT